>NZ_JBFBDP010000034.1:0-90911 GCF_040701585.1 Streptomyces sp. NPDC093801
GGCTCCACACCTACAATCACCACCGCGGACACACCGCGCTCGCAGGCAAACCACCCGCCAGCCGCGTCCCCAACCTCACCGGGCAATACACCTAGGCCGCGCGGATGCCGTCGCAGGCGATCGGCAGGTGGCGCGGGCCGCGCAGGACCGCGTTCTGCCGGTAGGGCGGCGGGTCCTCCAGCAGCCGGGGGTTCTCCAGCCTGCGGGCCAGCTCGCTCAGGGCCAGCGCGGCCTCCAGCCGGGCCAGCGGCGCCCCGAAGCAGCTGTGGATGCCGCTGCCCAGGCCCAGGTGCTGGACGTCCTCGCGGTCGGGGTCGAAGCGGTCCGGGTCCTCGAACCGCTTCGGGTCGCGGTTCCCGGAGGCGAGGACCAGCCAGAGCGAGGAGCCCTTGGGGATGGTCACCCCCGCCACCTCGATGTCGGCCAGCGTGCTGCGCTGCGGCAGCAGCTGCACCGGGGGCTCGTAGCGCAGCAGCTCCTCCACCATCGGCACGGCCAGGTTCGGCTCGGAGCGCAGCCGTTCCAGGTGCTCCGGCTGGCGCAGCAGGGTGAGCATCCCGTTCGTGATCAGGTTGACGGTGGTCTCGTGCCCGGCGATCAGCAGCAGCGCCGCCGTGCTGAGCACCTCCATCGTGCTCATGGTCCCGTCCGGCCCCTGCCCGGTCGCCAGCTCCGAGAGCATGTCCCCGGTCGGGTTCTTGCGCCGCTCCTCGATCAGCCCGGCCAGGTACATGCCGAGCTCCATGCGGGAGTCCTGCGTCTTCTTCATCCGTTCGGCGGGGTCGGCGTCCGGATCGGGGTCCAGGCTCGCGGCGAGGGTGTCGGCCCAGACGTGGAAGCGGGCCTCGTCCTCGGGCGGCACGCCCAGCAGCCGGCAGATCACCGTCACGGGGAAGGGGTACGAGAACTCCTCGACCAGGTCGATCCGGCCCGGGTCCCCCTTCTCGGCGATCGTGTCGATCAGCCCGGTGACGATGCCGCCCAGATCGCCGCGCATCTGCTCGACCCGGCGCGGGGAGTGCGGCGGCCCGAAGGGGCGGTTGGTCATCCGGCGCAGCCGGTCGTGGTCGGGCGGGTCCAGCTTCAGGAAGGACGGCGGCAGGACCTGTCCCTCGTCCTCGTCGGCCTCGTTCAGCGGGTCGCCGGCCGTCGCCGTCAGGTTGCGGGAGTCGGAGCTGATCCGCGGGTCGTGCAGCAGGCCCTTGATCTCGTGGTAGGTGCTGATGACGTACGGGCCTTCCCCGTCGTGGAACACCGGTGTCTTGCGGAGCTCCTCGTACAGCGGGTACGGGTTGGCACGGCTGGAGTAGTCGAGGATCTGCCGCAGGATGCCTTGGGTCATGAGAGGTCCTCGTGCTCAGTTGTGCGCCGGTGTGAAGGTCATCCGCCGGTCGGCCGGCGAGTAGCCGCTCAGGGTGATGGTCGGCCCGTGCGTGGGCACCGACGGGTCGGGGAAGTCCGCGGGGAGCGGCCGGTCCCCCTCGGGCCTGCGGTCCACCGTCGGGAAGGGCGGCGGGAACGGCGCGGTCTGCTCGATCTGCTGCTCGTAGAAGTCCAGCCAGCGGCACTGGTCGAAGGTGACGGCCCCGATGACGCGGCCCTGGTACCCGTACACGCCGACGAAGCGGCGCTCGGCGCGGGAGCCCTGGGTGATCACGATCTCGGTCCCCATCGACGGGACCCCGACCGACTTGATGCTGACGCCGAACTGGGAGGACCAGAACGCCGGGACCCACAGGTGCGGCCGGCGGTCGGAGCTCCTGCTGAGCATGTTGTGCGCGGCGGTCTCGGCCTGCGCCACGGCGTTGCCCCAGTGCTCCAGGGACAGGAACTGGTAGCCGAAGAGGGCGTGCGGGGAGCGGGCGACGTCGCCGGCCACGTAGATGTCGTCGGTGACGATGCCCCGGATGTCGAAGGCCCGGCACCCCGCGTCGCAGGCGATGCCGCGCGGACCCGCGCCGAGTCCGGACCCGGCGAGCCACTCGGTGTTGCGCTGGGCGCCGAGCGAGACGACCACCACCTCGGCCTCCAGCGTGCTGCCGTCGGAGAGGTGCGCGGACCGGACCCGGCCGGAGGAGTCGCCCTCCAGGGCCGTGACCATGATCCCGGTGCGCAGATCGACGCCGTTCTCGCGGTGCATGTCGGCCGCGACCGCTCCGACCACCCCGCCGAGCGCGCCGACCAGGGGTGCGTCACCGCGTTCGGCCACGGTGACGGCGAGCCCGCGCTCCCGGCACGCGGAGGCGATCTCGGAGCCCGTGAACCCGGCCCCGATCACCAGCACCCGGCCGGGCCCGGCCGCGAGGGCGCGCTCCAGGGCGGCCGCGTCGCCTCGGGTGCGCAGGACGAAGACCCCGTCGAGGGCGGCCTCGTCGGGCTTGGGCCAGGGCCGGGCCCGCACGCCCGTCGCGATCAGCAGCCGGTCGTACTCCACCTCGTCCCCGTCGGCCAGCCGGACCCGTTGGGCCGCCATGTCCAGGCCGGCGGCGGGCACCCCCAGGCGCCACTTCGCGTCGATGTCCCGGCGGCGGGGGAGGGCCGTCCCGTCGGCGGTGGCCATGCCCAGCAGGACCTGCTTGGACAGGGGAGGGCGGTCGTACGGCTCGTGGGGCTCGTCGCCGATCATCGTCAGTGAACCGGTGAAGCCCTTCTCGCGCATGGTCTCGGCGGCCCGCAGGCCGGCCAGGGAAGCGCCCACGACCACGATGCGGCCCTCGCGCTTGAGCTGCTCCAGGCCTCCGTCACCGTTCACCGTCGGCCTCCGGCGTGTTGAGGGATCCGTTGACCGCGTCCAGGAGGATGGCCCGGACCGGGCAGGCGTGGGCGGCGCGCACGACGTTGTCGTGCTGGTCGTCGGGGGCCTGCGGGTTGTAGAGCAGCGCCTCGTCGCCGTGCATGGCGAAGACGTCGGGCGCGAGGAACGCGCACTGCGCGTACCCCTGACAGCGGTTCAGGTCGACGACGAGCCTCATGAGGCATCAGCCTTTCCGTGCCCTGATGACCCCCACTACCCCCCAAGCCCCCGCCACCCCTCCAGCATGCGCGAGGAACGAGCCCGCCGCCTGCCGGGCCGCAGCGGCGGCGAACGGGCAGGTCAGTGCGGTCGGCGCAGGTTGACGCGGAGGATGTGGAGGCTGACGGCCAGTACCCAGAGCGGGAACACCAGCTCGATCCACGGCAGCCACGACCCGGTGACCAGCAGGACCAGCCCGGCGGCGAAGCCGAGCAGGACCAGCGGCCGGGGGAAGACCCCCAGCCGGCGGGCGATGGTCGAGGTCGAGAAGACGAACACGGCCGCCATGCGCATCGCATAGGTGCTCAGGACGGCGTACGCGAAGGGCCGGCCGAAACCGGGTGGCGACCCGGCCTCCTGGAGCACGGTCCCGGCGGCCGCGGCTGCCACGAACAGCGTGGCGATGAAGACGTACCCGCTGCCCAGGAAGACGGTGGCGAGGAACCGGTCCTCGCCCTCGCCCGAGTGCGCGCGCAACGCCCCCATGAACCACAGGAAGAAGATGCCCGCGAATGGGACGATCTCCAGCGCCAGACGGACCGCCCAGCGCACGTCCGGCTCGATCGCGGCCTCGGCCGGGTTGCCCGAGGGGATGGCGATCCGCATGAGCACGATCGCGGCCCCGAGCAGCAGGGAGAAGACGACACCGGCCGTCCCGGCGGCGCGGGGCGTGCGCATCCGCGTGGTGGGGGAGTCCATGCCTTCAGCAGGCACCGGCCGCCGGGGCGCCGCCACCCCGGGGACCCGTGGGGGTGAACCGGTCGCCGCGGCCGGGCCGGCGGCTCAGCCGACGGGCTCGGGGACCGGCTCCCGCTCCGGCGTCGCGGCCCCGTCGTGGTTGCCGTACCAGGCCACCGCGACCGCGCCGGCCACCGCCAGCACGAAGCCGGCGACGGCCAGCCAGGCCAGCCCCGGCCGGGAGGCGTCGCCGAGCCACAGGACGCCGATCGCGCCCGGCAGCACCGTCTCTCCGACGACCAGGGCGGCGGTCGCGCCGTTCACCGAGCCGATCTGGAGGGCGACGGTGTGCAGGTACATGCCGCCGACGCCCGCCACGAGGATCGCGTACAGCGCGGGGTCGGTGAGCAGCGTGCCCAGGTCGAAGGGGTCGACGCCGTCCAGGATGCGCACGCCCACGCCCAGCGCGCCGAAGGCCAGGCCCGAGAGCAGGCCCGCCAGGATCGCCGCCCGCGCGCCGAGGAACCGTACGGCCACCGTGCCGCCGACGATGATCAGGAGGGTCACCGCCAGCAGCCACCAGTGCGTGGCCGTCGGGGCGTGGTGGCCGCCCTCGTGGCCCGCGGCGGTCGCGAGCAGCACCAGCGCCGCGCAGACGACCCCGATGGAGGTCCACTCCTTGCGGGAGAGGCGGATCCCGAGCATCTTCACGCTCAGCACGGCGGTGATCACGAGGTTGGCGCTGATCACCGTCTGCGAGAGGAACAGGGGCAGCAGGCGGGCCGCCAGCGCGCCCAGTCCGAAGCCCACGAAGTCCAGGATCGTGCCGACGATGAACTCCCAGGTCATCGCGGCCTTGGCGGTGGAGGTCAGGTTCGGTCCGCCGTGCGCGGTCACCCCGGCCGCAGCCGGCGACGTCCGCGCGGCACGGCGCGAGCCGACGGCTTGCAGGACGGAGCCCGTCCCGTAGCAGATGGACGCCGCGACAGCGGTCAGCAGGCCTATGAGCACGGAGGGCTCCGTTCAACGTCTGGCAGGTAAGGCGGTACCTCTGCCAGACGTCGGAACGGGCCGCGGAGTTGCCTGTCCAAGACGATTCGTTGACCGGTTCTTTGCCCGCGCCCGCCCGGGCCGGGGCGACGGGGCCACCCGGGCCCGGTCTCAGCGGGCCAGGGCCAGCGACGTCAGCTGCGCCACGCCCCAGGCCAGCGGTACGCATCCGGCGAGCAGCGCGGCGGCCCGCAGGCCGGCGGCCGTACGGAGCACCGTGCCCGGGGTGCCCAGCTCGAGCAGCGCCGCCCGGGCCGAGCCGCGGGCCTGCCGGGACTCGACCGCGGCGGTGAGCAGCGAGGCGGCCGCGCACAGGGCGACGAGCACGGCGGCCGGTATGGTCAGCGGCCCCAGCGGCGGCGCGGCCCCGCCGCCGGGGCCGTGCGGGGCGAGGGTGGTGAGGGCGGCCGCGCCGACGGCGCACAGCACCCCGAGCGGGCGGCCCAGCCGGGAGGCCTCCTCCTGGAGGGTCCGTCCGGCGAGCAGCCGCAGCGCGCCCGGGCGGACGGCCTGGACCAGGGTCCCGCAGGCGTAGGCCAGGCCGGGTCCGGCCAGGGCGAGGCCGAGCGCGATCAGCGCGCCGGCCGCCGGCGTCGCCGGGCCGTCCGGGCGGGCGTACGCCAGGAGCGCGAGCCCGCACGCGGCGAGCGCCACCCCCCAGGGCACGCCCGACTGCGGCGCCGGCCCGGAGCGCCGGGGGCGCAGGGCGAGGACGGTCGCGGCGGAGGCCGTCAGGGGGAGCAGGGCCAGCAGGGTGAGCGCCGCGGCCACCGGCAGCGGCCGGCCGGCGTGGAGCAGCCGGGCCCCGGCCCCGTCGAAGGGCAGTCCGGTGAGGTCGCCGCGCAGGTGCAGGAACGCGGCGAGGGCGAGGGCGCCGCCGAGGGAGCAGACGAGGGCGGTGGAGACGGCGGCGGCCAGCGCCAGCCGCACGGGTCCCAGCCCGACGGCGTCGAGCCCCTCGCGGGGGCGGGTGGCCGGGTCGGTCCGGGCCACGGCGACGGCGAACTGGACGGTGGCGGCCAGCGGCACCAGCGCCCACAGCAGCCGGGGCAGCGATCCGACGGTCCGGGCCTCGGCGTCCGCGAGGACGTACAGCAGCAGGAAGCCGCTGGCGGCGCAGGCGGCGGCGACCAGCAGCCTGCGCAGCTGGACCAGGGGCCGGGAGCCGCGGACTAGGCGGAGAGAGAGCACGCGGCCTGGCCCTCCGTGGTCCCGGGGGAGGCGGCGGCCGCGGCTGCGGCGGCCGGGCGGCCGTCGACCAGGGCCAGGCCCCGGTCGGCCGCGGCCGCGGACTCCTCGTCGTGGGTGGCGAGCACCACCGTGATCGCGTGCGAGCGGGCGGCGGTGGTGAGGGTACGCAGCAGCCGTGCGCGCTCGGCGAGGTGCAGCGGGGCCGTCGGCTCGTCGGCGAAGAGCACGTCGGGCTCCCCGACCAGCGCGCGGGCGAGGGCGACCCGCTGGGACTCGGCGCGGTTGAGGGCGCCGGGGCGCTTGCCGGCGAAGGCGCCGATGTCGAGGCGCTCCAGCCATTCGTGGGCGGCGGCCCGGGCGGCCCGGTGAGGGGCGCCGGTGATCAGCAGGGGCAGGGCCGTGTTCTCCCAGACCTTGAGCTCGGGCAGCAGCTGCGGCTCCGGCCCGATCCAGGCGAACCGGGCGCGGAACAGCCGTTCCCGGGCCAGGGCGCCGAGGGTGTGCACGGGGGCGCCGTCGAACCAGACCTCGCCCTGGTCGGGCACCAGCCGTCCGGCCAGGCAGCGCAGCAGCGTGGTCTTGCCGCTGCCGCGGGGGCCGGTCACGGCGACGATCTCGCCCCGCCGGACTCCTGCGCCGACCCCGATCAGGCCGGGGGAACCGCTGTGGGAGTAGTGAAGGGACCGCGCCCAGAGGACGTTGTCGTCTGGCGGGGCACTGTCCGGTGGAGCCACCATGGCGTACACCTCCGTCCGGGGGAACGAAACGGAGCCGCTTCGGTCACTGGCCCGCACTGAGATGGAAGGTGACGAACCCCCCGGACGGCGACAGCACACGGCCCGGACCTCCTGTTCTCACTCGAACAGGGGATCCGGGCCATGTGGTTGGACTAGTGCAGCGTTGGACCAGTGCAGCGTGGGACCGGTGCAGCGTGGGACCAGCGCGCCGCCGGACCGCTTACAGCTTGGTCCAGGCCTCCGTGAGCACGTTGCGCAGGATGCCCTCGATCTCGTCGAAGGTGCCCTGGTCCGCGATCAGCGGCGGCGCCAGCTGGATGACCGGGTCGCCGCGGTCGTCGGCCCGGCAGTACAGGCCGTTGTCGAAGAGCGCCTTGGAGAGGAAGCCGTAGAGCACGCGCTCGGTCTCCTCGTCCGTGAAGGACTCCTTGGTGACCTTGTCCTTGACGAGCTCGATGCCGTAGAAGAAGCCGTTGCCGCGCACGTCGCCGACGATCGGGAGGTCGTGCAGCTTCTGCAGGGTGCTGAAGAAGTTGCCCTCCTGGTCCAGCACGTGCTGGTTCAGGCCTTCCTTGTCGAAGATGTCGAGGTTGGCGAGGGCCACCGCGGAGGACACGGGGTGCCCGCCGAAGGTGTAGCCGTGCAGGAAGGTGTTGCCGCCCTTGTAGAACGGCTCCGCGATGCGGTCCGAGACGATGCAGGCGCCGATCGGGGAGTAGCCCGAGGTCATGCCCTTGGCGCAGGTGATCATGTCCGGCACGTAGCCGAACTTGTCACAGGCGAACATCGTGCCGAGGCGGCCGAAGGCGCAGATCGTCTCGTCGGAGACGAGCAGCACGTCGTAGGTGTCGCAGATCTCGCGCACCCGCTGGAAGTACCCGGGCGGGGGCGGGAAGCAGCCGCCGGCGTTCTGCACGGGCTCCAGGAAGACGGCCGCGACGGTGTCGGGGCCCTCGAAGAGGATCTGCTGCTCGATCTGGTCGGCGCACCAGCGGCCGAAGGCCTCGGGGTCGTCGCCGTGGATCGGGGCGCGGTAGATGTTGGTGTTCGGCACCTTGTGCGCGCCGGGGACCAGCGGCTCGAAGGGGGCCTTCAGGGCCGGCAGGCCGGTGATGGACAGGGCGCCCTGCGGGGTGCCGTGGTAGGCGACCGCACGCGAGATGACCTTGTACTTGGTGTGCTTGCCCTGCAGCTTGTAGTACTGCTTGGCGAGCTTCCAGGCGGTCTCGACCGCCTCGCCGCCGCCCGTGGTGAAGAAGACCTTGTTCAGGTCGCCGGGGGCGTAGCCGGCGAGGCGCTCGGCCAGCTCCACGGCCTTGGGGTGCGCGTACGACCACACGGGGAAGAACGCGAGCTCCTGGGCCTGCTTGTAGGCGACCTCGGCCAGTTCCTTGCGGCCGTGACCCGCGTTGACCACGAACAGTCCGGCGAGACCGTCCAGGTAGCGCTTGCCCTTGTCGTCGAAGATGTAGGTGCCCTCACCCCGCACGATGGTGGGGACGGGCGCGTTCTCGTACGACGACATGCGGGTGAAGTGCATCCACAGGTGGTCGTACGCGGTTTTGGAGAGGTCCTGGCTCACGGGCTATCGAGTTCCCCACATGTAGGTCTGCTTCTTGAGCTTCAGGTAAACGAAGCTCTCGGTTGATCGCACGCCGGGGAGCGTGCGGATCTTCTTGTTGATCGTTTCGAGCAGGTGGTCGTCGTCCTCGCAGACGATCTCCACCATCAGGTCGAACGACCCGGCGGTCATCACGACGTATTCGCACTCGGCCATGGCGGTCAGGGCGTCGGCCACCGGATCGAGGTCTCCCTCGACGTTGATGCCGACCATGGCCTGGCGCCGCAGACCCACGGTGAGCGGGTCGGTGACGGCGACGATCTGCATGACGCCCTGGTCGAGCAGCTTCTGCACGCGCTGGCGCACAGCCGCCTCGGAGAGGCCGACGGCCTTGCCGATCGACGCGTAGGGGCGCCGGCCGTCTTCCTGCAGTTGCTCGATGATCGCCAGGGACACAGCATCGACCGAAGGGGACGGTTGTCTGTTCCTGGAATCTGCGCTTCGACTGACCACGACGCCACTGTGCACGAGGAGTCGTCCGTTCCGCAACCCGTAATCGATGAAATCCGTTGTGGATGGTCTCTCAATGAACGGATTTCGTAGTTGGCCGGGTCTGGCTCTGTCGAAAGCGTTGCCCGAGGGGCTACTCTTGGGACTTGTCTCAATCGTTGGACATGTGATCAGGAGAGTGGCTGTAGTGACCACCGAACTGCGTCGTCTGCGCAACTACATCGGCGGGGAGTTCAAGGACGCCGCCGACGGGCGCACCACCGAGGTGGTCAACCCGGCCACCGGCGAGGTCTACGCGACCGCCCCGCTGTCCGGCCAGGCCGACGTGGACGCCGCCATGGCCGCCGCCGCTGCCGCCTTCCCGGGCTGGCGCGACACCACGCCCTCCGAGCGCCAGAAGGCCCTCCTGAAGATCGCGGACGCCTTCGAGGCGCGTGCGGAGGAGCTGGTCGCCGCCGAGTCGGAGAACACCGGCAAGCCGCTGGCCCTGACGGCCAGCGAGGAGCTGCCCCCGATGGTGGACCAGATCCGCTTCTTCGCGGGTGCCGCGCGCCTGCTCGAGGGCCGCTCGGCCGGCGAGTACATGGACGGGATGACCTCGATCATCCGCCGTGAGCCGGTC
Source organism: Streptomyces sp. NPDC093801 (assembly GCF_040701585.1). NCBI lineage: Bacteria > Bacillati > Actinomycetota > Actinomycetes > Kitasatosporales > Streptomycetaceae > Streptomyces > Streptomyces sp. NPDC093801. Next base: position 9,363 of record NZ_JBFBDP010000034.1, read on the forward strand.
GGCGTCTGCGCCCAGGTCGCGCCGTGGAACTACCCGATGATGATGGCCGTGTGGAAGTTCGCCCCGGCGATCGCCGCGGGCAACACCGTCGTCCTGAAGCCCTCCGACACCACCCCGGCCTCCACGGTGCTGATGGCGGAGATCATCGACTCGATCCTGCCCAAGGGCGTCTTCAACGTCGTCTGCGGCGACCGCGAGACCGGCAAGGCCATGGTCGAGCACTCCACCCCGGCGATGGCCTCCATCACCGGCTCGGTGCGCGCCGGCATGCAGGTCGCCGAGAGCGCCTCGAAGGACGTCAAGCGCGTCCACCTGGAGCTGGGCGGCAAGGCCCCCGTCGTGGTCTTCGAGGACGCCGACATCGCCAAGGCCGTCGAGGACATCGCGGTCGCCGGCTACTTCAACGCCGGCCAGGACTGCACCGCCGCCACCCGCGTGCTCGTGCAGGACTCGGTCCACGACGAGTTCGTGGCCGCGCTCGCCAAGGCCGCCGCGGAGACCAAGACCGGCCAGCCGGACGACGAGGACGTGCTCTACGGCCCGCTCAACAATCCGAACCAGCTCAAGCAGGTCGCGGGCTTCATCGAGCGCCTCCCCGCCCACGCCAAGGTCGAGGCCGGCGGCCACCAGGTCGGCGAGAAGGGCTACTTCTACGCCCCGACCGTGGTCTCGGGCCTGAAGCAGGACGACGAGATCATCCAGAACGAGGTCTTCGGCCCCGTCATCACCGTCCAGTCCTTCGCGGACGAGGCCCAGGCGCTGGAGTACGCGAACGGCGTCGAGTTCGCCCTCGCCTCCTCCGTGTGGACCAAGGACCACGGCCGCGCGATGCGGATGTCCAAGAACCTCGACTTCGGCTGCGTGTGGATCAACACCCACATCCCGCTCGTCGCCGAGATGCCCCACGGCGGCTTCAAGAAGTCCGGCTACGGCAAGGACCTCTCCGCCTACGGCTTCGAGGACTACACCCGCATCAAGCACGTGATGACCTCGCTCGACGGCTGAACCGGCCCGGCGGCCCGCTGACCGGTGCGCACGGATCCACCGCGCACTGATCACCGCAGGCCAACGAAGGGGTGGGTGGTAGACAAGTTGTCTATTGCCCGCCCCTTTCGCGTTGACCGAGGCTGAGCCCATGCCAGAACTCCCCTTCTCCCGCCGCGCGGCGCTGCGCGGCCTCGGTGCCGCGGGCCTGCTCGCCGCCCTCACCGGCTGCGGTGTTCCCGCCGCCTACGTCCCGGAGGACCGCAGGCAGGGCCAGGACCTCTCGGAACGGGAGCGGAGCCTCGCCTTCTCCAACTGGCCGATGTACATCGACACCGACGACCAGGACGAGGAGAGCCGGCCGACGCTGGACGCCTTCTCGAAGAAGACCGGCATCGAGGTCCGGTACACCGAGGAGATCAACGACAACGACGAGTTCCTCGGCAAGGTCAGCCCGGCCCTGATGAACCACCAGGCGACCGGCCACGACCTCGTGGTGGTCAGCGACTGGATGGCCGCCCGCTTCGTCCACCTGGGCTGGGCCCAGAAGATGGACCGCTCGGCGCAGGCCAACGTGGCCCGGCACCTCGACCCGCAGCTGCGCTCGCCCGCCTTCGACCAGGGACGGCTGCACACCGTCCCCTGGCAGTCCGGGATCACCGGCATCGCCTACAACCGCAAGGCCCTGGGCCGGGAGATCAGGTCCGTGAAGGACCTGTGGCACCCGGACCTCGCGGGCAAGGTCACCCTCTTCTCGGGCCTCGACGAGTCCTTCGCCCTGCTGATGCAGGGCAACGGCACCGACACCACCCGCTGGACCGAATCCGACTTCCACCGGATGTGCGACCAGGTCGAGAGCATGGTGAAGAAGAAGCACATCCGCCGCTTCACCGGCAACGACTACACCTCCGACCTCGGCAAGGGCGACGTCCTGGCCTGCCAGGCCTACTCCGGCGACGCCATCCAGCTGAAGGCCGACAACCCCGACATCGAGTTCGTCGTCCCCGAGGAGGGGGCGGAGCTGTGGGCGGAGAGCCTGCTCATCCCCAACCTCGCCCGTCACAAGGCCAATGCGGAGGCGCTGGTCGACTACTACTACGACCCCGAGGTGGCGGCGGAGCTGGCCGCGGCGGTCAACTACGTCTGCCCGGTCCCCGCAGCCCGAGAGGTCCTGGCCGCCTCATCCGACAAGGCCACCGCCGAACTGGCCGAGAACCCGCTGGTCTTCCCGGACGAGGAGATGCGCAAGCGCCTGGTCGTGGCCCGCGACATCTCCTCGGCCGAACGCCGCGCCTTCGCCCCGCGCTGGAACGCCATCGTCGGACTGTGACCATGATCTCGGGGCGGAACTGAACACGTTCAGGAAATCTGCTGAACGTGTTCAGTTCTGCCGGTAGGCTCCCTGCCATGAGCGAGAGAAACGCCCTCCGGCGGCGGATCCGTGCCTGGCTTGCGCTGTTCCTCGTCTGCCTGGTCCTCAGCGGGCTCACCGCCTTCCCCCTGGTCACCGAACTCCACTGGGCCAATGCGCTGGTCTCCCACCCGTGGCTGCGCCGGATCGGCGACGGGCTCGACCACGCCGACGCCGCCTACCCCTTCCTCCTCTACGGCAACGACTGGCTCGCCTTCGCCCACCTGGTGATCGCGGTGTTCTTCTACGGGGTCCACCGCGACCCGGTCCGCAACCTCTGGATCGTCGAAGCCGGAATGGTCGCCTGCGCCGGCATCCTCCCGCTGGCCCTGATCTGCGGGCCGATCCGGGGGCTCCCCCTCGGGTGGACGCTGATCGACATCTCGTTCGGCGTCTTCGGGATCCTCCCCCTGCTCGTGCTGCGCCGCCTGATCAAGCGGCTCGAGGCCCTCCAGGAGACCGACGGGCCGGGCTACTTGGCGAAGGCCGCGCCGATGATCCCGTAGGCCACCGCGTTCATGTCCCGGCCCTTGGCATCGGTGGAGTTCACCGAGTAGACGAGGGTGCGCGACAGGTCGCGGGTGCCGCCGATGACCGTGCTGTAGCCGTAACGGGAACCCGTCTTGCCGTAGAGCTTCGTGCCGTCCGGGAGGACGAACTCCTTCAGGCCGGCCGTCTGTACCGCGTGCCCGCCGGTCGTGCTCTCGGCGTCCGGCACGTCGGGAACGGTGAACATCTCCTCCAGCTGCGCCGCGGGCACCACCCGGCCGCCGAACAGCGCCGTCGTGAACCGCTCCAGGTCCGCCGTCGTCGAGATCAGGTCCCCCGCAGCCCAGTTGGACGAGGAGTTCCAGTCCGACACGTCGACCAGCGAACGGCTGCCGTCGGGCTGACGCACCGCCTGGTAGCCGTGGTTGTACGGGCCCGGTATGCGGTTCTGGGTGCGCGACGGGAACGAGGTGTGGCGCAGGCCCAGCGGCTTGATGATCCGGTCCCCGACGGCCTTCTCGTACGTCGTCCCCGTCAGCTTCTCGATCAGCACGCCCAGCACCGTGTAGTGGATGTTGCTGTACCGCTGCTTCTCCCCGGGCCTGAACTCCGGCCCCTTGGCCACCGCGTTGGCGATGAGCGCGTGCGGGTCGACCAGGTCGAAGCGGTGGGCGTACTCGTCCTCGAAGGCGTCGCCCGGGCCGTCGGCCGACTGCAGCCCGCTCGTGTAGTCCAGCAGCTGCCGCACCTTCACCGGCTCGAAGCCGGGCAGCAGCCCCGGCAGGTAGTCCTGCACCGGACGGTCCAGGTCCACCCGGCCCTCGGCGGCCAGCTGGAGCACCACCGCCGCCGTGAAGGTCTTGGTCACCGACCCGGCCCGGAAGCGGGCGTCCTCCACCGCCGCCCGCCCGCTGCGGACGTCCGCGACACCGGCGCTGCCGCGCCAGCTGCCGCTCGTACCGCCCACCCGGACCAGCGCGGCCGTCGCGTCCTTGTTCTGCGGTCCGACCCCCTCGATCGCCTTCCGCAGCGCCGCCGCATCCGGCGGAGTGGAGAAGACGGGCGCCGTGACCCGCGCCGAAACCGGCGCCTGCACCGGAGCGGCCTGGGCGGCGGCCACCGGACCGGCGGCGATGCCCAGGACCACGGCGGCGGCGACGAGCGTGCGCGTACGAGCCTTCATGACGGTTCCCCCTGTGTGCGACCCGAGCGGCCGACTGCCCCCCGATGACCTCAATGCTGCAGGTCGCAGGGGTCGTCGCGGATCACCATCGAGAGGGGTCTTCAGCAGTACGACAACTCGCCCGTGCGGGGGAGTGGACCCGCCGCCCCCTCACTCCCCGGAGGGAGGTACCCGAGAGGGATCCGCCGCGCCCGCCGCGATCAGGCCCGTCTCGTACGCGCAGATCACCGCCTGGATCCGGTCCCGCAGCCCCAGCTTCGCCAGCACGTTCCCCACGTGCGACTTCACCGTGTGCTCGCTCACCACCAGCGCCGCCGCGATCTCCGCGTTCGACAGCCCCCGCCCCAGGTGCAGCAGGGTCTCCCGCTCCCGGGCCGTCAGCACCTCCAGCCGCTCCGCCGCCAGGGCGGGCGGGGCCGCGGGCCGGGCCGTCGCCGCCGTGTACTCCTCGATCAGCCGCCGCGCCACCGAAGGCGCCAGCAGCGACTCGCCCGCCGCCGCCACCCGCACCGCGTGCACCAGGTCGTCCCGCCGCACGTCCTTCAGCAGGAACCCGCTCGCCCCCGCGTGCAGCGCCTCGTACACGTACTCGTCCGAGTCGAAGGTCGTCAGCATCACCGTCCGGCACGCGCTGCGCGCCGAGATCGCACGGCAGGCCTCGATCCCGTCCAGCACCGGCATCCGCACGTCCAGCAGCGCCACGTCCGGGGAGAGCCGCTCCACCGCCGACACCGCCGCCGCCCCGTCCCCGACCTCCGCCACGACCTCGATGTCCTCCTGGACGTCCAGGATCATCGCGAACCCGCTGCGCACCAGCTCCTGGTCATCGGCCACCACCACACGGATCGTCACTTCCCCACCTCCAGCGGCGAGGTTACAAGCACGGTGAACCCGCGCCCGTCCGCACCCGGACCGGTCCACGCCGTCCCGCCGTGCGCGGCGGCCCGCTCCCGGATCCCGATCAGCCCGTGCCCGCCCGCGGCGCCGCCGGACGGCCCCCGGCCGTCGTCCGCGACCCGTACCGTGAGCTCGCGGGGCCCGTACTCCAGGCGGACGTCCACCGCCGAGGCCCCCGCGTGCTTCACCACGTTGGTCAGTGCCTCCTGCACCACCCGGTGCACCGTCGCCTCCAGCGCGGCCGGCAGCTCGCGCACCTGGCCCGTCCGCGCGTACGACACCGCCAGTCCGCTCGCCCGCACCCGGTCCACCAGCGCGGGCAGCCCGCCGATCCCCGGCTGCGGAGCACGCGGAGCCGCCTCCTCCGCCCGGAGCACGCCCAGCATCGTCCGCAGCTGCGCCATCGCGTCACGCCCCGTCTCGGCGATCGCCTCGAAGGCCGCCTCTGCCCGCTCCGGAGCCCGGCGCACCGCCACCGGACCGGCCTCCGCCTGGACGACCATGATGCTGACGGCGTGCGAGAGGATGTCGTGCATCTCCCGTGCGATGCGCGCCCGTTCGCGCGCCGCCGCCTGCTCCGCCTCGATCCGGTTGGCCCGCTCCAACTGCTCCGCCCGGTCCAGGGCCGCCGCCGTGTACGCCAGCCGCGTGGCCTGGAGCCGCCCGAGCACGAAGGCCGCCGCGAACACGAACAGTGCGAACAGCAGCTCCCTGGCCGTACCGGTGTTGAGCCCGACGGACACCGCGATCACCACGACCAGGGCGGCCGCCACGGCCAGCCGCACCCGCGGCGGCCGCAGCAGGGCGATGGAGTAGACGCAGACCAGCCCCGCGTACGGCAGCGGCTGCCCGGGACCGTCCAGGCCCAGCTGGTACACCGAACCGGCCACGACCACCCCGAGGAGCGCCGTGACGGGCGCCCGGCGCCGCCACACCAGCGGCACGTTGCCGAGCGTCGTCAGCAGGTACGCCGTCCAGGTTGCCGGAGAGTCCGCCGGGTCCCGGGGCACCACGAAGGGGATCGTCGCCGCCACCTGCACCAGCAGCGTCAGCCCCGCGTCCTGCCAGCGCGGACCCGCCCGCAGGACGAGCCCGCGCAGCCGCCCGCCCAGTCCGCCCGTCACCGCCCGGGCTCGGCCCGTACGGCGGCCAGCGCGTCCAGCCTGTTCGTGGTGACGGAGTCCGCCCCGGCCCGCAGCAGGGCGCGCATCGACCGCTTGGTGTCCGCCGTCCAGGCGGACACCAGCAGCCCGTCCCGGTGCAGGGCGTCGGTGAGTTCCCGGGTGACCAGCCCGAAGCGGTAGTTCAGCCAGCGCGGGGACACCGCGTCGACCAGCACCCGGCGCGGCGGCGACAGCGTGGTCCAGGTCAGCGCGATCTCCGCGCCCGGGTCGGCGGCGCGGACCGCCAGCATGGTGTTCGGGCCCCCGCAGTAGTACGTGCGGTCGCGGGCCCCGCACTCGCGCACCAGGTCGACCACGGTCCGCACGGCCTCCGCGGCCGCCCCCGGCAGGTCGATCATCAGCCGGCCGGCCCCGGCCTCCGTCAGCGCCTCGCGCAGGGTGGGCACCCCGCCCCCGCAGAGCTCCTTCAACTGCGGGGCCGTGACGGCGTCGAGGCGCACGTCGTGGCCCCACAGCCGCTGCAGCGTCTCGTCGTGGAGCAGGACCGGCACTCCGTCGCGGGTCAGCCGCACGTCGACCTCCACCGCGTCGGCGCCGCGCGCGAACGCGGAGTCGACGGAGGGGAGGGTGTTCTCACGGACTCGGTAGGGATCGCCGCGGTGGCCGACGGCAGTCAGGGTGCTCATGCCCCCATTCTCGGGGGCCGGAGCGATCAACGGGAGTCAGCGGGCGAGCCATTCGGTGGTGTACGCGTCGATCTCCGCGGTCAGCCGCGCCTTGCCGGCCGGGTCCAGGAAGGAGGCCTCGACGGCGTTCTTCGCCAGCTGCGCGAGTCCGCGCTCGTCGAGGTCGAGGAGCCGGGCGGCCACCGCGTACTCGTTGTTGAGGTCGGAACCGAACATCGGCGGGTCGTCGCTGTTGATGGTGACGAGCACGCCCGCCCGCACCATCTCCTTGACGGGGTGCCGGTCGAGGTCGGTCACGGCGCGGGTGGCGATGTTGGAGGTCGGGCAGACCTCCAGGGCGATGCGGTGCTCGGCGAGGTAGGCCAGCAGCTCCGGGTCCTGCGTGGAGCTGGTGCCGTGGCCGATGCGCTCGGCGCCCAGTTCGCGGATGGCGTCCCAGACGGTCTCCGGGCCCGTGGTCTCGCCCGCGTGCGGCACGCTGTGCAGGCCGGCCGCGCGGGCCCGGTCGAAGTACGGCTTGAACTGCGGGCGCGGCACGCCGATCTCCGGGCCGCCCAGGCCGAAGGAGACCAGGCCCTCGGGGCGCAGGTCGACGGCGAGGCGGGCGGTCTCGGCGGCGGCCTCCAGGCCGGCCTCGCCCGGGATGTCGAAGCACCAGCGCAGGATGACGCCGAGCTCGGACTCGGCGGCCTTGCGGGCCTCCTCGATGGCCTCCATGAAGGCGTGCTCGTCGATGCCGCGGCGGGTGGACGAGTAGGGGGTGATGGTCAGTTCGGCGTAGCGGATGTTCTGCCGGGCCATGTCGCGGGCGACCTCGAAGGTCAGCGTGCGGACGTCGTCGGGGGTGCGGACCAGGTCGACGACCGACAGGTAGACCTCGATGAAGTGGGCGAAGTCGGTGAAGGTGAAGTAGTCGGCCAGTGCCTCGGGGTCGGTGGGCACCTTCGAGTCCGGGTGGCGGGAGGCGAGTTCGGCCACGATGCGGGGGGACGCCGAGCCCACGTGGTGGACGTGGAGTTCGGCCTTGGGCAGCCCCGCGATGAAGGGGTGCAGGTCGGGCATGGGGGCCTCCGGTGGGACGCTGGTGCGGGCAGGTCGCCTTCATCGTAGGCAGGCCCGGTGCTGTCGGTGGCAGCGCTTAGCATGGCTGTACGAGAGGGGGGTGCCGTATGACCGACCAGAGCCCTGAGCCGAGGGACCCGTGGGCGCCGCCCGAAAGGCCGGCGGCCCCGATGGGCGGCGGCCCGCGGCAGGCCCCCGGGACGCCGGGCGGGCCGTCCGTGCACGACCAGCCGACGTTCGTGGGGATGCCGGGACCCGACGGGACGCCCCCGGTGTCCGCGCACCCGCCGATACCCGGCGCGGGCCCCGCACCGGCGCCCGTGCCTCCGGCCGCGCCCGCACCCGGCGCCGCGTACGGCTACCCGGCCCCGGGCGGCTACGGACAGCCCGGCCCGGCCGCACCCCAGCCGCAGCAGCCCTACGGCTACCCAGGCCACCAGGGCCCCCCGGGATACCCCGGCGCCCCCGGCTACCCGCCCGCGCCCGGCTACCCGGGCCCCGCCGGGTACCAGCCGTACGGCCTGGGCCCCAGCAACGGCTTCGGCATCACCGCGCTGGTCCTCGGCATCCTCGCGGTCGCCGGCTGCGTCACCAGCTTCTTCGCGATCGCGCTGGGCATCGCCGCGGTGGTCTTCGGCGTCCTCGGCCGCGGCAAGGCGAACCGGGGCGAGGCCACCAACGGCGGGGTCGCCCTCGCCGGCATCATCCTGGGCGGGATCGGCATCGTGCTGGGCGCCGTGCTCGTGGCGGTCATCTTCGCCGGGTTCATGGCGGACACCCTCAACGAGACCCCGGACGGCGGCTCGCACTCGAACACGCAGGTCCGCGAGCGGGTCTGAGCCCGCGGAACGCGCGCACCGCGGACACGGCGCAGGGCCGGCCCCGGGCATCCGATGCCCGCGGCCGGCCCTGCGCCGTCCACCGCCCTACCGCGCCCACGGCCAGTCGGCGTCCCGGCCTCCCTCCAGCAGGGAGACCATCCGGAACGCCGCGTCCGTGAGCCCGCCGAAGGTGTGCCGGTTCCCCGCCCCGGACGGAGCGTGGCCCACCCGGTACCCGGCCAGGTTCCAGGTGTAGACGGGGACCCGCTCGGGCACCAGGGCCGTCGGATCGCCGCCGTACTGGTACGTGGCCTGCTCGTCCGTGACGATCAGGACCCGGTCGTGGCGCCGGTAGTGCCGGCGCACGGCCTCCGCGGTGTTGGTCCCCCCGAGGTTCTCGAACCGCTCCAGCACCTTGAGCACCGACTCGCCCCGCCGGTACGCGACCTCCTTGCTGCCGGTGCCGAACTGGACCAGGTCCGCCCGCTCGGCCCGCAGCGCCAGCGCCGTGCCGAAGACGGCCGCCGCGTCGGCCCGGTTGAGCTGCGAGCGGGCCGACAGCGGCGACCACATCGACCCGGAGCGGTCGACCAGGACCAGCGTCCGCCCGGACAGCTGCGGCACGTTGGCCAGCGAGTGCCCGAGCGCCTTCTCCAGCGGGTACGACCAGCGCAGCGAGGGCGCGTGCTGATGGGCGGCCAGGTAGCGGAAGGGGAACTGCCGCGACCGGGCGACCGACTCGGGATCGGCGACCTTCGCCGCGACCTGCTCGGCGACTTCGTCCGACACCCCGGCCCGGTCGAAGTTGCGCAGGTTACGCAGCAGGGCCATCGCGCCCATGGACGGGATGACCGCCTCCCACGCGGCCGCGTCCATCGGCCCCTGGAGCCAGCCGGTCAGCGCCTCCCAGGTCATCCCGGCCTCGGCGAGCCGCTCGGCGCCGTCCTCCGCGGTGACCACGGCCCGGCGCCGCTCGACCGGGAGTTCCATGAGCTCCCGGTGGGCGGTCAGGGTGCGGTCGCCGGCCGGCACCTCGGCGGTCTCCGGGTGGTGGCGGCGGTCGAGGGCGTACCGGAACAGCTCGCCCTGCCAGGGCTTCGCCGGGTCGGGCGAGGCGTGGACCAGGTTCAGGACGTCGCCGAAGCGGTAGCCCCTGGACGCGGTGTCGTACTTCAGCAGTGAGGCGCCGGAGTAGAGCCGGCGCACGGCGTCGGCGATGCCGCGCTTGACGGGCTTGGGCACGTTCCGCCCGTACGCCGCCGTCCAGTAGGCCAGCAGTTCGCCGGGTTCGTCGGCGCGCAGCAGCACGGAGTCCACGACCTGCCGGTTGGAGGGGCCGTCCGTCGCTCCGGCGTCGAGGCGCGCCCTGACGTACTCGGCGGCGCCGACGAGGGAGGCCGTCCGCATGCTGCCGTCGCGGCGCAGCCAGCGCAGCAGGCCGGCCGTCCACTCCGGGTCCTCGACGGCGAGCCGCCGCACCAGTGCGGCGAAACGGTCGTCGCGTTCCCCGCCGGACTCGTAGGCGGTGTCCTGCGTGACGACGTTGGATACGGCCAGCAGGAACAGCTCGGAGCGGGCGTCGCGGACGAAGCCGGGGCTGCCGTGGTGGTTGGCGGCGCGGCGGCCGGTGGACCGGACGGGCGAGGCGGGCGCGGGCGCGGCCTTGGACGCGCGGAGGTTGAAGCGGGCCATGTGAATCCCCCCGAATTCGAAGAAGAGCGGGGGAGGCGCGCCGGGTGGGGGATGCCCGAGATCGGAGTCGGTGACGGTACACATGCCCGGCGAGCTTCCGAGCTGCTCCACCGGCCCTCGCCCTCGCGGGTGTCGGGCCGGGTGGGATTCGAACCCACGGCCTCCGGGTCCCGGAAGTAACCGTCGCCTGCGCACCGGGCATCCCCCACGCGGGCCTCCCGAGATCAGACGGGGCGGCGGCATGGTTTCTGCGAGAAGGAGCCGCCGCCGGGCGCACCGGGAGGTGCGTGACGAAAGGGTGTCCAGAGAACAAGGCCGACGAAACCACAAGGTGCTCTGCCGACTGAGCTACACCGGCACGAGTGCCGGTGGCGGGACTCGAACCCGCGGCCTCCCGATGAGTAGTCGAAGTAGGTCTCGCCTTCGCACCTGGACACCGCTCACGTTAGGGCCGGTGCCAACGGCCCCGCCACGCATTTACGGAGCGCTCAGGCCGCGTTCCCGCCCAGCCGGGCCCGCGCCTCCATCAGGGCGAAACCCAGCAGGTTCAGGCCGCGCCAGCGCGCCGGGTCCAGGACGCGGTCGTCGTCGGGGGCCAGGCCGACGCCCCAGATGCGGTCCACCGGGCTCGCCTCCACCAGCACCCGCGACCCCGTCCCCAGCAGGTAGGCGCGCAGCGCCGGGTCCGAGTCGAACTTGTGCACGCTGCCCTCCACGACCAGCGCGAACCGCTCCCGCTCCCACACCGCGTCGTCGAACCCGCGCACCAGCCGCCCGGCCTTCTTCGCCTCGGCCGGAGTCCGCGCCTCCAGCGCGGCGCGCTCCGCCTCGGGGTCCTCGAAGAGGCGTGCCTTACCGGCCATCATCCAGTGCTCCGCCGTCGCGTACCGGACGTCACCCACAGTGAAGGGGGAGGGCCACCACTGGCTCAGGCAGCTGGGCCCCAGGCTTCCGTCCGTACGCGGCCGGTGTCCCCAGAAGGGCAGGAACTTCACCCGCTCACCGCGGCTGACCTGGCCGATCAGGGTGTCGATCTTCTCCATGCACGCGAGTCTGCCAGCCACCACGGACACTTCGTACGGGATTTGCGGCGCGCCTCGACATATGGTCGACCGATTCCGTCGCGTAATCAAAAGGCAACAACGGAATCACTTGGCGGAGGCAGAGGCCTCTGTCAGGATCGGCACTCAATTCGAGCTGTAGCTACGAGAGCGTGAGAGCGTGATGGGTAACCGCTTCCAGGTCAAGGACCGCTTCGCAGACGGCGCGCAGTACATCGACGGGCGGCTCCGGGCCGGCACCTCGGGGCGGTCGCACACCGTCGTCGACCCCGCCACCGGCCAGGAGGTGCTCACCTACGAGCTGGCCGGCCCGGCCGACGTGGACGAGGCCGTCGCCGCCGCCAAGCGGGCCTTCCCGGCCTGGTCGGCCGCCACCCCGGGAGAGCGCTCGGACGCCCTGCACCGGCTGGCATCCGTCCTGGCGGAGCAGGCGGAGGACTTCGCGTACGCCGAGTCCCTGCAGTGCGGCAAGCCGCTGAAGCTGTCCACCGGGTTCGACGTCCCGGGGACCGTCGACAACACCGCCTTCTTCGCCGGCGCGGCCCGCCACCTCCAGGGACAGGCGGCCGGCGAGTACTCCGGCGACCACACCTCGTACGTACGCCGCGAGGCCATCGGGGTGGTCGGCTCCATCGCCCCCTGGAACTACCCCCTCCAGATGGCCGCCTGGAAGATCCTCCCGGCCGTGGCCGCGGGCAACACGATCGTCCTCAAGCCCGCCGAGCTCACCCCGCTGACCTCCCTGATGTTCGCCCAGGCGGCCAAGGAGGCGGGCATCCCCGACGGGGTGATCAACATCGTCACCGGCGCCGGCCGCGACGCGGGCGAGCACCTGGTCGGCCACCCCGACGTGGTCATGACCTCCTTCACCGGCTCCACCGCCGTCGGCAAGCGGGTCGCCGAGATCGCCACCGCCACCGTCAAGCGGCTCCACCTGGAGCTCGGCGGCAAGGCCCCCTTCGTGGTGTTCGACGACGCCGACGTGGAGGCCGCCGCCCACGGAGCCGTCGCCGCCTCCCTCATCAACACCGGCCAGGACTGCACCGCGGCCACCCGGGCCTACGTCCAGCGCCCCCTGTTCGAGGCCTTCACCGCCCGCGTCGCCGAGCTGATGGAGACCGTCCGACTGGGCGACCCCTTCGCCGCCACCACCGACCTCGGCCCGCTGGTCTCGCACGCCCAGCGCGACCGGGTCGCCGCCTTCGTCGACCGCGCCCGCGCGTACGCCACCGTCGTCACCGGCGGCGAGATCCCCGGCGGCGACCTCGCCGAGGGCGCCTACTACCGGCCCACCCTGATCACCGGCGCCGCCCAGGACAGCGAGGTCGTCCAGTCCGAGATCTTCGGCCCGGTCCTCGTCGCCCTGCCCTTCGACACCGACGACGAGGGCCTGGCGCTGGCCAACGACACTCCGTACGGCCTCGCCGCCTCCGCCTGGACCCGGGACCTCTACCGGGCGGGCCGGGCCACCCGGGAGCTCAAGGCCGGCTGCGTCTGGGTCAACGACCACATCCCGATCATCAGCGAGATGCCGCACGGGGGCTACAAGGCGAGTGGCTTCGGAAAGGACATGAGCTCTTACTCTTTCGAGGAATACACGCAGGTCAAGCACGTGATGTACGACAACACCGCGGTCGCCGCGAAGGACTGGCACCGCACGATCTTCGGGGACCGATAAGTATCGATATGCGGCTACCGCCGCGTGGCCGCGCCGCCCGACCAGCGGCCCTCCCTCCCGAAAGGGCAACGCGCATGGAGCAGTTCGAGCCCGACCGCCTCTCGGCGGCGCAACTCGCCGCGATGCGGCGCAGTCTCACCAGTGGCCGCGGCGCCCTCACCCGCCGCTCGCTGCTGCGCGCCTCCGGAGCCGGGGCGCTCACCCTGGGCGGCCTCGCCGCCCTCACCGGCTGCGGAATCCCGCCCGCCAAGCGCGAGGGCGGCCAGGCGGCCCCCTCCGACGACCACTCGGACCAGGAGAAGGAGATCAACTTCTCCAACTGGACCGAGTACATGGACACCGGCGACGACGAGAAGTCGCGGCCGACGCTGGAGGCGTTCACCAAGCGCACCGGCATCGAGGTCAAGTACACCGAGGACATCAACGACAACGTCGAGTTCTTCGGCAAGATCCGCCCGCAGCTCGCGGCGGGCCAGGACACCGGCCGCGACCTGATCGTCGTCACCGACTGGCTCGCCGCCCGCATCATCCGCCTCGGCTGGGCGCAGAAGCTCGACGCCTCCCACCTGCCGAACGCCTACGCCAACCTGATCCCGCAGTTCCGCAACCCCGACTGGGACCCGGGCCGCGCCCACAGCTACCCCTGGACCGGCATCGACACCGTCATCGCCTACAACGCCAAGGCCACCGGCGGAAGGAAGGTCGACTCCGTCACCCAGCTGCTCGACGACCCCACCCTCAAGGGCCGCGTCGGCTTCCTCACCGAGATGCGCGACACCGTCGGCATGACCCTCCTCGACCAGGGCAAGGACCCGGCGAAGTTCACCACCGCGGACTACGACGCCGCCATCGGCCGCCTCCAGAAGGGCGTCGACACCCAGCAGATACGCCGCTTCACCGGCAACGACTACACCGCCGACCTCGACAAGGGCGACCTGGCGGCCTGCCTCGCCTGGGCGGGCGACGTCATCCAGCTCCAGGCCGGCAACCCCGACATCAAGTACGCGATCCCGGCCGCCGGCTACATCACCTCCAGCGACAACCTGCTGGTCCCCGCCAAGGCCCGGCACAAGGCCAACGCCGAGAAGCTCATCGACTACTACTACGAGCCCGAGGTGGCCGCGCAGCTGGCGGCGTTCATCAGCTACGTCTGCCCGGTCGACGGGGTCAAGGACGAACTGGCGAAGATCAAGCCCGAGCTCGCGGACAACCCGCTGATCGTCCCGGACAAGGAAATGGCCGCCAAGGCCCGCGCCTTCCGCTCCCTCAGCAGCGAGGAAGAGACGGCGTACGAGGAGAAGTTCGCCAAGCTCATCGGCGCCTGACCGGCCCCCTCGCCGGCCCTCCACCGCGCCCCGCCCCCCTCCCACGACACACCACCGAAGGCCCAGGCCCATGACCGACACCACCGCGAGCGGCGACGTCCGCCTCGCCGGGATCAGCAAGCACTACGGCTCCTTCACCGCCGTGCACCCGCTGGACCTCACCATCCCCCAGGGTTCCTTCTTCGCCCTGCTCGGCGCCTCGGGCTGCGGGAAGACCACCACCCTGCGCATGATCGCCGGACTCGAGGAGCCCTCCACCGGCACCATCAGCCTGGGCGGGCGCGAGGTGACCCACCTGCCGCCGTACAAGCGCCCGGTGAACACCGTCTTTCAGAGCTACGCGCTGTTCCCGCACATGGACATCTTCGAGAACATAGCCTTCGGCCTGCGCCGCCGCGGCATCAAGTCGGTCAAGAAGCAGGTCGACGAGATGATCGACCTCGTCCAGCTCGGCGAGCACGCCCGCAAGAAGCCCCACCAGCTCTCCGGCGGACAGCAGCAGCGCGTGGCCGTCGCCCGCGCCCTGATCAACCACCCCCAGGTCCTCCTGCTCGACGAGCCCCTCGGCGCCCTCGACCTCAAGCTGCGCCGCCAGATGCAGCTGGAGCTCAAGCGGATCCAGACCGAGGTCGGCATCACCTTCGTGCACGTCACCCACGACCAGGAGGAGGCCATGACGATGGCCGACACGGTCGCGGTGATGAACGGCGGCCGCGTGGAGCAGCTGGGCGCCCCCGCCGAGCTCTACGAGAACCCGCGCACCACCTTCGTCGCGAACTTCCTCGGCACCTCCAACCTGATCGAGGCCTCCGTGGAGTCCACCGGCTCCGACGTGACCGTCTCGGCCTCCGGCAGCACGCTCCGGCTGCCCGCCGCCCGATGTTCGACCACGCCCCGCACCGGCGGAAAGCTGCTGGTCGGCGTGCGCCCCGAGAAGATCTCCCTGGTCCCGGCCGAGGACGGCCGCACCGTCGCGGCCGGCCGCAACACGATCACGGGCAGGATCGCCGAGTCCTCCTTCATCGGCGTCTCCACCCAGTTCGTCATCGACAGCCCGGTCTGCCCCGAGCTGGAGGTCTACGTCCAGAACATCGAGCGCGACGCCCGCCTGGTCCCCGGCGCCGAGGTCGTCCTGCACTGGAACCCCGAGCACACCTTCGGCCTCGACGCCGACCAGGACATCGACGCGGGCATCGAGACGGTCGGGGAGAGCGCGTGACCGCCACCGCCGCGCCCCCGCAGGCCGCCGCCCCGACCGAGCCCCCGGTCCACCGCGCCTCGCTGCGCAAGCGCCTGATCCCGTACTGGCTGCTGCTGCCCGGCATCGTCTGGCTGCTCGTCTTCTTCGTGCTGCCGATGGTCTACCAGGCCTCCACCTCGGTGCAGACCGGCTCCCTCGAAGAGGGCTTCAAGGTCACCTGGCACTTCCAGACCTACTGGGACGCCTTCACCGAGTACCTCCCGCAGTTCCTGCGCTCCCTGGCCTACGCCGGCACCGCCACGGTCCTGTGCCTGCTGCTGGGCTACCCGCTGGCCTACCTGATCGCCTTCCGGGCCGGCCGCTGGCGCAACCTGCTGCTGGTCCTCGTCATCGCCCCGTTCTTCACCAGCTTCCTGATCCGCACCCTGGCCTGGAAGACGATCCTGGCCGACGGCGGCCCCGTCGTCGGCGTCCTCGACAAGATCGGCTTCCTGGACGTCACCTCCTGGCTCGGCATGACCGATGGGAGCCGGGTGCTGGCCACGCCGCTCGCGGTGGTCTGCGGCCTCACGTACAACTTCCTGCCCTTCATGATCCTCCCGCTCTACACCTCGCTGGAGCGCATCGACACCCGCCTCCACGAGGCCGCCGGCGACCTGTACGCCACCCCGGCCACGGTGTTCCGCAAGGTGACCTTCCCGCTCTCGATGCCGGGCGTGGTCTCCGGGACCCTGCTGACCTTCATCCCCGCCAGCGGCGACTACGTCAACGCCGAGCTCCTCGGCTCCACGGACACCCGGATGATCGGCAACGTCATCCAGTCGCAGTACCTGCGGATCCTCGATTACCCGACGGCGGCCGCGCTGTCGTTCATCCTCATGGCCATCGTGCTGATCATGGTCACCGTCTACATCCGCCGAGCGGGAACGGAGGACCTGGTCTGATGCGTTGGCTCCGCCGCAATCTCGTCGTCATCGCGGGCCTCGGCACGCTCGCGTACCTCATCCTGCCGAACGTCGTCGTGACGGTGTTCTCCTTCAACAACCCCACGGGCCGCTTCAACTACGCCTGGCAGGAGTTCTCCCTGGACGCCTGGAAGGACCCCTGCGGGGTCGCCGACATGTGCGGCTCCCTCGCGCTGTCCCTCCAGATCGCCCTGTGGGCCACCATCGGCGCCACCGTCCTCGGCACCGCCATCGCCTTCGCGCTGGTGCGCTACCGCTTCCGGGCGCGCGGGGCGGTCAACTCGCTGATCTTCCTGCCGATGGCCATGCCCGAGATCGTGATGGCCGCCTCGCTGCTCGCCCTGTTCCTCAACATGGGCATCCAGCTGGGCTTCTGGACCATCCTGATCGCCCACGTGATGTTCTGCCTCAGCTTCGTCGTCGCCGCCGTCAAGGCGCGCGTCCTGTCGATGGACCCGAGGCTGGAGGAGGCCGCCCGCGACCTCTACGCCGGGCCCGTGCAGACCTTCCTGCGCGTCACCCTGCCGATCGCGGCCCCCGGCATCGCCGCGGGCGCGCTGCTGTCCTTCGCGCTCTCGTTCGACGACTTCATCATCACCAACTTCAACTCGGGCAACACCGTCACCTTCCCCATGTTCGTGTGGGGATCGGCCCAGCGCGGTACGCCCGTCCAGATCAACGTCATCGGCACGGCGATGTTCGTCATCGCGGTGCTGGTGGTCCTCGCCGGCCAGTGGGTCGGCAACCGCCGCAAGAAGGCACAACCGAAGTAACCCTGTAGGGAGTTGGAAGCCATGGCCCCAGTCGCCATGCGTAGTGTTGCGAAATCCCTTTCCGAAGCGAAGCCGGTCTCGTACTGGCTGGACGACCCCGGCCGCCCCGACCCGCAGCCGGCCCTCACCTCCGACGAGCGCTGCGACCTGCTGGTCGTCGGAGGCGGCTACAGCGGGCTGTGGACCGCGCTCCTCGCCAAGGAGCGCGACCCCGGCCGGGACGTCGTACTGATCGAGAGCAAGGAGGCGGGCTGGGCCGCCTCCGGCCGCAACGGCGGCTTCTGCGCCGCCTCCCTCACGCACGGCTTCGCCAACGGACTGGCCCGCTGGCCCGGCGAGCTGGCCAAGCTGGAGGAGCTCGGCGCCCGCAACCTCGACGCCATCGAGGAGGCGGTCGCCCGCTACGGCATCGACTGCGACTTCGAGCGCACCGGCGAGATCGACGTGGCCACCGAGCCGCACCAGGTCGAGGAACTGCGCGAACTCCACGAGGAGGCCCGCAAGCTCGGCCTCGCCGACGGCTCCGCATGGCTGGAGGGCGAGGCCCTGCGCGCGGAGGTCAACTCGCCGACCTTCCTCGCGGGCCTGTGGGACCGCGACGGCGTCGCCATGCTCAACCCCGCCAAGCTGGCCTGGGGCCTGAAGCGGGCCTGCCTGGAGCAGGGCGTGCGGATCTACGAGAACACGCGCGGCCTCAGGATGGCGCGGGCCGGGCGCGGGATGACGGTGGAGACCCCCTACGGGACGATCCTGGCCCGCCGGGTCGCCCTGGGCACCAACATCTTCCCGTCGCTGGTCAAGCGCGTGCGCCCGTTCACCGTCCCGGTGTACGACTACGCGCTGATGACCGAGCCGCTGACCGAGGAGCAGCTGGCCTCCGTCGGCTGGAAGAACCGGCCGGGGCTGGGCGACAGCGCGAACCAGTTCCACTACTTCCGCATCACCCGGGACAACCGGATCCTGTGGGGCGGCTACGACGCGATCTACCCCTACCGGGGGAAGCTCGACTCGGAGTACGACCACCGCCCGGAGACCTACCTCAAGCTGGCGGAGCACTTCTTCACGGCCTTCCCGCAGCTGGAGGGCCTGCGCTTCAGCCACGCCTGGGGCGGGGCCATCGACACCTGCTCCCGCTTCTCGGCCTTCTTCGGCACCGCCCACTCCGGCCGGGTCGCCTACGCCGCCGGCTACACCGGGCTGGGGGTGGGCGCCACCCGCTTCGGCGCGGACGTGATGCTGGACCTGCTGGACGGGCTCTCCACCGAGCGCACCCGGCTGGAGATGGTGAAGTCCAAGCCGATGCCCTTCCCGCCCGAGCCCCTGGCCTGGACCGGGATCGCCCTCACCAAGTGGTCGCTGGCCCGGGCCGACGCCCGGGGCGGCCACCGCAACCTGTGGCTGAAGACGCTGGACCGCCTCGGCCTCGGCTTCGACAGCTGACGCTCACGGCCCCGGCGCGCACCCGCGCCGGGGCCGTGACCCGCTTCACCCCCACGGAACGGCCCGACCCGCGTCATAACGCCGCCCGGCCCCGCTCTCTCCCGGTGAGAAACCCTCACCGCGAGACGAACGGAGGCCGGGCGATGGCGTTCCCGGGGAGCAGGACGGCAGTGGAGTGGCTGGTGGCGGCGGCGCCGGACCCCGACGCCTGCCGGTGGGAGTGGGAGCGCGGCCCCCTCGGGGTCGCCCTCCTGCCGGCGGGCCTCCTCTGGGACCTCCTGGTCACCCCGGCGGAACTGGGCCGGGCCGCCCTCGGCGTCCTGCACCGGCTGCCGGCCCCGCCCGGCCCGGTGCTCGCCGCCCGCACCACCGGCCGCCTGGGCTTCTTCGTCCCCGCGGGAACGGCCTCGCGCTGGATCGGCACGGGCGTACGGGGCGCGGGGCGCGGGAGCTGGGTCGCGGTCCCGTACCCCGGCCGGACGACGGGCGGTCCGCACTGGCTGCACCTCCCGGACGGCCGGGGCACCCTCACCGACCCGGCACTGCTGGAACTCGCCCTGCACGAGGCGGCGGGCAGAACCCTGGCGGGGGAGCGCCCGGGCGGCCGTGCGTGAAGCCGCCGGCGCGGACCGGGACCGCCGTGGCGGCCGGGAGTTCAGCCGGAACGCCGACGCGTGCTCCGGCGGACCGCCCACCGCACGCCCAGCAGCAGCGGGGTGCACATCAGCAGGCTGGCCAGGACGTCCAGGGGCCAGTGGAACCCGCGCAGGACCAGCCCCGCCGCGGTCAGGGCCGTCAGGGCGGCCGCGGCGGGCAGGGGCCAGCGGCGGCGGGCGTGCGGGGTGAGGAGGAGGGCCGCGGCCGTGTAGGCGGTGAAGGCCGTGGCCGTGTGGCCCGAGGGGTAGTAGCCGGCGGCCCAGGGCTCCAGCGGGCCCGGGCGGGCGGTCCACTCCTTGAGGGGCACGATCAGCGCGGGCACCAGGGCCATCGCCAGGCCGGCCGCGAGGGCGGCGAGCCGGTGGCCGCGCCGGACGGCGAACGCGACGGCCAGGGCGAGGACGGGGACGGCCACCGGGACGTTCCCGAGGTCCGCGAGGCGTTCGGTGACCGCGTCGGGGACCGTGCGCACCAGGGCGCGGCTCAGCGCCCGGTCCGGCGTCAGGAGCGGTCCGCGGACCAGGACCTGCCAGGTGATCAGGGCGAAGGCGACGGCGCACGCGGCCGTCGGCAGGAGGGGGAGGAAAGAGGCCGGCCGTCCCGGAACAGGGGGGATGGTTCCGGGACGGCCGGCCGGACCGGGTTGCCGTGCGCCCCGGGGGGTTTGGGGCGGACGGCCGTCCGATCGGAGAGGAGTGTGCGCGAACGCATGCCCAGTACGGCGCTGGGGAAGCCCGGTACCGGTGTCGCCCCCGGTCGCCCGGGAGCGGTCTGTCTCACTCATCTGCAGAAACCGTACGGCAGCCGAGGGGGGACCGACAGCAGGAACGGCCTCTTGTCATCGGCCCCCCACAGCTTCTTCACAGGGCCCGACCGTTACCGGCGGTACCGGCGGGCTCCTGTGTTCGGCCGGTCGCTCAGGCGTCCGTACCGATGGCCGCGAACGCCGCTTCGATGAGGTCCAGGCCCTCGTTCAGCAGCTCGTCGCTGATGACCAGCGGCGGCAGGAAGCGGAGCACGTTGCCGTAGGTGCCGCAGGTGAGGACGAGCAGGCCCTCGGCGTGGCAGGCCTTGGCGAGGGCGCCGGCCGCCTCCGGGAACGGGGTCTTGGACGCCGGGTCCTTCACGAGCTCGATCGCGATCATGGCACCGCGGCCGCGGATGTCGCCGATGATGTCGTACTTCTCCTGCATCGCGGAGAGGCGGGACTTCATGATGGACTCGATGTTCTTCGCCTTGGCGTTGAGGTCGAGCTCCTTCATGGTCTCGATGGAGCCGAGCGCGCCGGCGCAGGCCACCGGGTTGCCGCCGTAGGTGCCGCCCAGGCCGCCCGCGTGCGCGGCGTCCATGATCTCCGCGCGGCCCGTCACGGCGGCGAGCGGCAGACCGCCCGCGATGCCCTTGGCGGTGGTGATCAGGTCCGGGACGATGCCCTCGTCCTCACACGCGAACCACTGGCCGGTGCGGCAGAAGCCGGACTGGATCTCGTCGGCGACGAAGACGATGCCGTTCTCGTTGGCGAACTTCACGATCGCCGGGAGGAAGCCCTTGGCCGGCTCGATGAAGCCGCCCTCGCCGAGGACCGGCTCGATGATGATCGCGGCGACGTTCTCGGCGCCGATCTGCTTGGTGATCTGGTCGATCGCCTGGGCGGCGGCCTCGGGGCCGCAGTTCTCGGCACCGGTGGGCCAGCGGTAGCCGTAGGCGACCGGGACGCGGTAGACCTCGGGGGCGAACGGACCGAAGCCGTGCTTGTACGGCATGTTCTTCGCCGTCAGCGCCATCGTCAGGTTCGTACGGCCGTGGTAGCCGTGGTCGAAGACGACGACGGCCTGGCGCTTGGTGTACGCGCGGGCGATCTTGACGGCGTTCTCGACGGCCTCGGCGCCGGAGTTGAACAGGGCCGACTTCTTGGCGTGGGTGCCGGGCGTCAGCTCGGCGAGGGCCTCGCAGACCTCGACGTAGCCCTCGTAGGGGGTGACCATGAAGCAGGTGTGGGTGAAGTCGGCGAGCTGCGCGGAGGCGCGGCGCACGACGGCCTCGGCGGAGGCGCCGACGGAGGTCACGGCGATGCCGGAGCCGAAGTCGATCAGGCGGTTGCCGTCGACGTCCTCGATGATGCCGCCGCCCGCGCGCGCCGTGAAGACGGGGAGCACGGAGCCCACGCCGCCGGCCACCGTCGAAAGGCGGCGGGCCTGAAGCTCCTGCGACTTGGGGCCGGGGATCGCGGTGACGATGCGGCGCTCCTGCGGGACAGCGGTCATAGAGGGCTCCCTGGGGGGTGTTTTCGGACGCACTTGTGTCTTTGTCCGCAGGCTAGGCCCGGGGGAGGGGGTAAGGCATGCTCCGTTAGGGAGTGGTGTCCTCGTGTCCTTGTCCGTGGCGGCCATAGGAAGGGCGCGGCGCGTGGTTCGTGGATCATGCCGGGGTGCGGGCCCAAGTGGGGGGCCGGGCACTAGATTGAGCGCCGCGGCGTTACAGGAACGGCAGGGGGCAGGGGTTCATGGACAGCGAGGGCACCTACGACGGACAGGCGACCCGTACGGGACGCGTCCCCCGCCCGGCGCCCCCCGCCGAGCCCCCACCGAAACCCCGGCACGCACCGGCGGTCGGCGCCGGTTCCGGGTACGGCGCGGGCCAGGGTTTCGCCGACTGGCTGCGGACCCCGCGCAACCAGGCCGGCCCGGGGATCTGGGCCTTCGGCTATGTGCCACGGGCCGAGGAGGAGCCCGAGGCGGGTTCCGGCCGCTCCCTGATCAGCGGCGCCGTCATCTCGGCCCTTGCCTGCGTGCTCGTCTGGTCGCTGATGCGCAACGAGTACATCCCGTACTGGACCCTGCCGCTCAAGCTCTTCACGCCGGACGGGTGGTGGGCACCGTTCACCGGGGCTCCCGTCAAAGGGACCGGCGGCGAGGTGGCACAGCCGCTCTACGAGCTCCTCTTCGACGCCGCCCTGCTCTACGGATTCGGGCGCCTGGGCGCCTGGGCGGCGGCGTGGCGGCGCCTGGTCGTCGTGCGCGGCCGACTGGTCCAGGCTGGGGTGACCGCCGTCGCCTGCCTGATCACCATCTGGCTGGTCGCCCACTACTCGCTGCCGGTACGGCTCGTCGTCTACCCGTTCCTGCCCCTGGTCCCGGGTGACCCGGACGGCAACAACTCCACCATGACCCAGGCGGACACGGTCGTCACCGTACTGATCGTGCTGGCCTTCCTGTGGCCCGCGCTGCGCCGGCCCGCCGGCAAAGCCCCGGCGGGCGGGCGGGGCGTCCCGACCGTCGAACCGAACCGGGCCGAGCCCGGTTCGCCCGCCGACCCCGTCCTCTGGCCCGAGGTGCGGGACGCCGGGTTGCCCGAGGTGGCCGAGAGGCTCGGGGGGGAGGTGCGGGGCGGGGGGATGAACGACGTGGACTACGCGCGGATCCGGCGGGCCTGGGAGACCGTGCGCGCCGACCCCACCCGGCTGTCGGCCTTCGCCGACGCCGTCCGCGACAAGGGCGCCGCCGCCTGCGTCCACCCCTCCGGCGACCGCGACCTCCCGGTCCGGGCCGCCCGGCACGACCTCCTCGCCCGCCAGGTGCTGCTCGGCACCGTCGAGGACGGGGAGCGCAACCCCTACGCCCGCCGCGGCACCGGCCTCGCCCTCGGCCCCGACGTCCTCGGGACCTCCCTGCTGGCCGTCGGCCCCTCCGGCAGCGGCAAGACCGCCCGCCTCGTGCGGCCCGTCGTCGAGTCGCTCGCGCTCCAGGCGCTGGCCGGGCAGGCCGCCGTCATCGCCGTCGGCGCGGCCGGGTCCCGGCTCGGGCCCGACGAGGCCTACGACATCGTGGTCCGCGTCGGCGACCCCGACTCCGTCCACGACCTCGACCTCTACGGCGGCACCGGCGACTGCGACGAGGCCGCCGCCCTCCTCGCCGAGGCCCTCGTCGCCGACGTCCCCGGCACCGACGTACGCCGCGCCGCCACCGCCCTCGCCCAGCTGCTCGGCCCGTTCCGCGCCGCGCACGGCCGCTTCCCCGCCGTGCCGGAGCTGCGCGAGCTGCTCGACGGGGTGCCCACCGCCGTCACCTCGCTGCGCCAGGCCCTGGAGGGCGCCGGCCAGCAGGCGATGCTCCGCGAGCTCGACGCGCGCGAGCGCCAGTACGGGGCCCACGGCGACCCCGGACCGGCCCTCGCCGACCGGATCGCCCTGCTCGACCGGCCCGCCTTCGCCGGCTTCTTCGACACCACCGGACGCGGGCGGCCCTTCTCGCTGCGCGCCCTCGAACACCCCGTCCGGGTCCGCGTGGACCTGCCCGAGCGCGGGCACGCCGACGCCTCGCGGATGCTGGCCCGGCTGCTGCTCGCCCAGTTCAACGCCTCCGCCGCCGCCCGTGCCGACCGGTCGCTGTTCGCCTTCCTCGCCCTCGACGACGCCTCCCACACCCTGACCCCCGAGACCGTCCGCGGGCTCCAGCGGCTGCGCTCGGCGAACGCCGGGGTCCTGCTCGCGCTGCGCTCGCTGGACGACGTACCGGAGGCCCTGCGGACGCCGCTGCTCGGGGCGGTCGGCTGCCGGATGGCCTTCTCCGGGGTGACCACCTGGGACGGGCAGCGCTTCGCCGAGGCCTGGGGCACCGAGTGGGTGGAGACCCGCGACGTCACCCACCGCACCGTCTTCGCCGACCAGCCGCTGACCCGCGCCATCCACGCCTTCCGCAAGATGGTCACCGGCAAGGCGGTGACCACCGACGCGGTCACCGTGCGCCAGGTGGAGCGCGAGCGCTGGTCCGCCTCCGAGCTGGCGCACGCCGTACCGCCCGGGTGCGCGGTGCTCTCCCTGACCTCCATCCGAGGGGAACGTGCGGCTCCGCTTCTGCTCCGGCTGGCCGGAACGGGCTGAGCGGACCCGTACGGGGTGGCAGAATCGAGAGGGGTCGTTCATACGACTTGGAGAAGTCCCCGGACCGGGGGAGCCCAGGATCGAGGACGCCCCGCCCGCTGCTCCCCGCCCTCCCCCGAAGGCCCCTGGTACCGATGCCGCTCACCCTCGCCTCGCTCGTCCAGCACTCGGCGCTCAAGCTCAGCGTCCGGGCGGGGGAGGGCCGCCTCGACACACCCGTGCGCTGGGCCCACGTCAGCGAGCTCGCCGACCCCGTCCCCTACATGGAGGGCGGCGAGCTGCTGCTCGTCACCGCCATGAAGCTGGACGCCGACGACCCCGAGGAGATGCGGCGGTACGTGCGGCGCCTCGCGGCCGCCGGGGTCGTCGGCATCGGCTTCGCCGTCGGCGTCAACTACGACGCGGTCCCCGACGCCCTGGTCCAGGCCGCCCGTGAAGAGGACCTGCCGCTGCTGGAGGTCCCCCGGCGGACCCCGTTCCTCGCCATCAGCAAGGCCGTCTCGGCGGCCCTCGCGGCCGACCAGTACCGGGCCGTCACCGCCGGTTTCGAGGCGCAGCGCGAGCTGACCCGGGCCGCGCTGTCCTCCGACGGCCCGGCCGACCTGCTGGCGAAGCTCGCGGCCCACGTGCACGGCTGGGCCGCGCTGTACGACACCTCCGGCGCCGTCGTCGCCGCCGCCCCCGACTGGGCCGCTCGGCGGGCCGCCCGGCTCACCCCGGACGTGGAGCGGCTGCGCGAGCGGCCGGCGCCCGCCAGCGCGGTGGTGGGCGGTGCGGAGGACCGGGTCGAGCTCCAGTCCCTCGGCACCGGGCGGCGGGCGCGGGGCGCCCTGGCCGTGGGCACGGCGGCCCCGCTGGGCACCGCCGAGCGGTACGCGGTGCACTCCGCCGTCGCCCTGCTGACCCTGACCACCGAGCGCTCGCGGTCCCTGCACGACGCGGAGTCCCGGCTGGGGGCGGCGGTGCTGCGGATGCTGCTGGAGGGGGAGGCGGAGCACGCCCGGGCGGTGGCGGGCGACCTCTACGGGGCCCTGCTGGAGGCGCCGTTCCGGATCGTCGTCGCCGAGCCGGCCCTCGCGGGGACGGCCCAGCCGGAGGGGCTGGCGCTGCTGGCCGACGCGGTGGAGTCGGCCGCGTCGCGGACCGGGGAGGCGCTGCTGGTGGTGCCGGAGCCCGGACGGCTGGTGGTGCTCGCCGCCGACGGGGGTGCGGCGGTGCAGGCGTGCGCGGACCACGCCGAGGCGCTGGAGTCCCGGCGCGGGCGGGAGGCGGCGGGGCCGGAGCCGGACGAGCTGGTCGTGGGCCTCTCGGCGCCGGCCGGGCCCGAGGGGGTGGCCGCCGCGTTCAAGCAGGCCGACCAGGCGCTGGCCGTGGCCCGGCGTCGGGGGCGGCCGCTGGTCGAGCACGAGGACCTCGCGGCGGGGTCGGTGCTGCCGCTGCTGGCCGACGACGCGGTGCGGGCGTTCGCGGAGGGCACCCTGCGGGCCCTGCGGGAGCACGACGCCACCGGGCGGGGCGACCTGGTCGCCTCGCTCCAGGCCTGGCTGGCCCGGCACGGGCAGTGGGACGCGGCCGCCGCCGACCTCGGCGTCCACCGGCACACCCTGCGCTACCGGATGAAGCGCGTCGAGGAGATCCTCGGGCGCTCCCTGGACGACCCGGACGTCCGCATGGAGCTGTGGCTGGCCCTGAAGGCCAGCCCGTCCCAGCGCTGAGTGCCGCACCGCGACACTGACAAAGCGGCGCAGGTGCGCGGGGAGGTTCTCCAACGCGGATAAACCGTGAATCGGCCGCGGAGACCTACCGTGGTGGGGACAAGGACCACCGCACCAACGAAGGGCCGGGATTCGCATGACTTCCACCCACGCCTTCTGGCTCGCCGGCCGCCAGGCCACCGGCGAGGACAGCTTCGACGTCCACAACCCGTGGGACGGCCGGCTCGTCGGCACCGTCAGCGTGCCCACCGACGCCCAGGTGGAAGAGGCCGTGGCCGCGGCGTACGCCGTGACGGCGGAGTTCTCCGCGACGCCCGCCCACGTACGGGCCGCCGCCCTGGACCACGTGTCCAAGCGGCTCGCCGAGCGCACCGAGGAGATCGCCCAGCTGATCTCCGCCGAGAACGGCAAGCCGGTCAAGTGGGCGCGCGGTGAGGTCGGCCGTGCGGTGTCCGTCTTCCGCTTCGCCGCCGAAGAGGCCCGCCGCTTCAACGGCGGGGAGGCCCAGCGCCTGGACACCGACGCCGGCGGCGTCGGCCGTCTGGCCCTGACCCGCCGCTTCGTCAAGGGCCCGGTCCTCGGCATCGCGCCGTTCAACTTCCCGCTGAACCTGTGCGCCCACAAGGTGGCCCCCGCCATCGCCGTCGGCGCGCCGATCATCCTGAAGCCGGCCCCGGCCACCCCGCTCTCCGGTCTGATCCTGGGCGAGCTGCTCGCCGAGACCGACCTGCCGGCCGGTTCCTGGTCCGTCCTGCCCGTCGCCAACGAGAAGATGCCGGCCCTGGTCAAGGACGACCGCCTCCCGGTCATCTCCTTCACCGGCTCCGACACCGTCGGCTACGCCATCCAGCAGTCGGTGCCCCACAAGCACTGCACCCTGGAGCTCGGCGGCAACGCCGCGGCCGTGGTCCTCGCCGACTGGTCCTCCGACGCCGACCTCGACTGGGCCGCGACCCGCATCGCGACCTTCTCGAACTACCAGGCCGGCCAGTCCTGCATCTCCGTGCAGCGCGTGATCGCCGACGCCTCCGTCTACGACCGCCTCGTCGAGAAGGTCGTCGCGAAGGTCCAGGCCCAGGTCACCGGCGACCCGGCGGACGACGCCACCGACGTCGGCCCCCTGGTCTCCGAGGACGCCGCCAAGCGCGTCGAGTCCTGGGTGGACGAGGCCGTCTCCGCCGGCGCCAAGCTGCTCACCGGCGGCAGGCGCGACGGCGCCACGGTCGAGCCGACCGTCCTCGCGGAGGTCCCGGCGGGCGTCAAGCTCGCCACCGAGGAGGTCTTCGGCCCGGTCCTGACCATCACCCGGGTCGAGAACACCGACGAGGCCTTCGCCGCCGTCAACGACTCGAAGTTCGGCCTGCAGACCGGCGTCTTCACCCGCGACGTCCAGGTCGCCTTCCGCGCCCACCGCGAGCTCGAGGTCGGCGGCGTGATCATCGGCGACGCCCCGTCGTACCGCGCCGACCAGATGCCGTACGGCGGCGTCAAGCAGTCCGGCGTGGGCCGCGAGGGCGTGCGCTACGCGATGGACGACTACACGTACGAGCGCGTCCTGGTCCTCACGGGCCTCGACATCTGACCGACTCGTACGGTCGAGGACCGACGGCCGGAGCCTACTGTGCGGGGGCTCCGGCCGTCCCCCTTTTGCCACACCCCCCGAATCCCCGGCGCCCGAAACGGGTACGACTCACACGCAACCGATCGGCAGCCCCCCGATGCGGCGAGGTGAGGACCCGGATGTCGGCAACACAGCCCGTACAGCCCAAGGTGACCGAGCGCGAGGCACGGCAGGTCGCGGAAGCGGCCCGGGAGCAGGACTGGCGCAAACCCAGCTTCGCCAAGGAGCTCTTCCTCGGCCGCTTCCGGCTCGACCTGATCCACCCCCACCCGCTCCCCGCCGACGAGGACGTCCGGCGCGGCGAGGCCTTCCTCGCCCGGCTGCGGGACTTCTGCGAGAACGAGATCGACGGGCAGCGCATCGAACGCGAGGCGCGGATCCCCGACGAGACGGTGCGCGGGCTCAAGGAGCTCGGCGCCCTCGGCATGAAGATCAGCCCCGAGTACGGGGGCCTGGGCCTCACCCAGGTGTACTACAACAAGGCGCTCGCCCTCGTCGGCTCCGTCAGCCCGGCCATCGGCGCCCTGCTCTCCGCCCACCAGTCCATCGGCGTCCCCCAGCCGCTGAAGATGTTCGGCACCAAGGAGCAGAAGGACGCCTACCTGCCGCGCTGTGCCACCAGCGCGATCAGCGCCTTCCTGCTGACCGAGCCCGACGTCGGCTCCGACCCGGCGCGGCTGGCCACCACCGCCGTCCCGGACCCCGAGGACCCCGGCTCCTACCTCCTCGACGGGGTGAAGCTGTGGACCACCAACGGGGTGGTCGCCGACCTGCTCGTGGTGATGGCCCGGGTGCCGAAGGCCGAGGGCCACCGGGGCGGGATCACCGCCTTCGTCGTCGAGGCCGACTCGCCCGGGATCACCGTCGAGCACCGCAACGCCTTCATGGGCCTGCGCGGCCTGGAGAACGGCGTCACCCGCTTCCACCGCGTCCGGGTGCCCGCCTCCCAGCGGATCGGCCCCGAGGGAGCCGGGCTCAAGATCGCCCTGACCACCCTCAACACCGGACGGCTGTCGCTGCCCGCCATGTGCGTCGGCGCCGGCAAGTGGTGCCTGAAGATCGCCCGCGAGTGGTCCGCCGTCCGCGAGCAGTGGGGCCGCCCGGTCGCCCGGCACGAGGCCGTCGGCGCCAAGATCTCCTTCATCGCGGCCACCACCTTCGCCCTGGAGGCGGTGGTGGACCTCGCCTCCCAGATGGCCGACGAGGACCGCAACGACATCCGCATCGAGGCCGCCCTCGCCAAGCTCTACGGCTCCGAGATGGCCTGCCTGATGGCCGACGAGCTGGTCCAGATCCGCGGCGGCCGCGGCTTCGAGACCGCCGAGTCGCTGGCCGCTCGCGGCGAGCGGGCCGTGCCCGCCGAGCAGCTGCTGCGCGACCTGCGCATCAACCGGATCTTCGAGGGCTCCACCGAGATCATGCACCTGCTGATCGCCCGCGAGGCCGTCGACGCCCACCTGTCGGTCGCCGGCGACCTCATCGACCCCGACAAGGACCTCGGCGACAAGGCGAGGGCGGGCGCCCGCGCGGCCGGCTTCTACGCCCGCTGGCTGCCCAGGCTCGCCACCGGCCCCGGCCAGGTCCCCGGCGCCTACCGCGAGTTCCACCCGGCCGGCCACCCCGACCTCGCCACCCACCTGCGCTACGTGGAGCGCGGAGCCCGCAAGCTCGCCCGCTCGACCTTCTACGCGATGTCCCGCTGGCAGGGCCGCATGGAGACCAAACAGGGCTTCCTCGGACGGATCGTGGACATCGGCGCCGAGCTCTTCGCGATGAGCGCGGCCTGCGTGCGCGCCGAGCACCTGCGCGCCACCGGCGACCACGGCCGCGAGGCCTACCAGCTGGCCGACGCCTTCTGCCGGCAGTCCAGGCTGCGCGTCGAGGAGCTCTTCGGCCGCCTCTGGGCCAACACCGACGATCTCGACGGCAAGGTCGTCCGGGGCGTCCTGTCCGGCACCTACACCTGGCTGGAAGAGGGCGTCCTCGACCCCTCCGGCGACGGCCCGTGGATCGCGGACGCCGCCCCCGGCCCGTCCGCGAGGAAAAACGTTCACCGTCCCCTGCGCTGACCTGCCATCATCGGCATGGTTCGGACGGATGTACGAGCACGGGTGCGAGCGCGAGGCGGACGAGGACGATGCCGACGGCCGAGGAGGACCGGGCCAGCAGGAGGCTGGCCCGGTGCGTGGCGCACCTGCTGCGCCACGCACCGCACCACGTCGTCGCCGCCCTCCTCGACCGGCTCGACGAACCCGTGCGCAAGTACCTGTGCCGCGACGAGTGGCTGCCCGCCGCGGCCGTCACCCTGCTGCTGCGCCACGGCACGGAGGCGGACCGGCACTACATCGCCCGCAACCCGCACGTCGTCGGCCGCCCCCTGCCCGGCCTGCCCGGCGCCGCCCGGTACGCCGCCCGGCCCGGTCCCTCGCCCGAGCTGCTGGCCGAGGTGGGCCCCGGCCCCTTCACCACCGACGCGCTGACCGCCCTGCTGCGCCGCCACGGCCGCCGCCCCAGGATCCCGCTCACCCTGCTGCGCATGCCGCACGACCTCGACCCCGGCCGGCTGCTCCGCGAGCACGCCTGCGCCCCGCTGCCGCCCGGCGCCGTCGAGGCGCTGCTGCTGGTGGGCGGGCTGTCCCGGCGGGAGTGCCTCGCGCTGCTCGACGCGCGCGCGGGGCGGCCGTACGGCCGCCACTGGTACCGGCCCGCCGTCCGCGCCGTCCGCATGGGCCTGCTGACCTGCGACGAACTCGTCGCCCACGTCGCCCCCGCCGCCCACACCCTGCTGCTCGGCCACCTCCCCGTCACCCGGGGCCTGCGCTGGAGCCTGCCCGAACAGGCCGAGATGCAGTCGGCCGTGCACCGCGCCCTGCGCCCCCTGCTCGGCGAGGACCCCGGGCCGTGGGCCGAACTGGCCCGCCGCGGCGCCGGCTTCCCCGGCACCCTGCCCGAGCTGGCGGCCGCCCTGGCCGCGGGCACCCCGGCCGCGCCCGGCGCCGTACGGCACGACCCGGCGCTGGCCCGCGCCGTACGCCACCTCGCGCCCGAGGCGGCCCCCGCCGAGCCCGTCGGGGCCTGGGAGCGCGAACTGGCCCTGGTGAGCCTGGCCGTGCCGATGGACACCGCCTCCGAGGACGTCCGCTGGGTCCGCGACTGCCTGGACCGCTCCCTGCTCACCGGCGCCGACGTCGTCCGGCACAAGGTCCCCGCCTGCTGGGCGCTCGACGAGGACCAGTGGCTCGGCGACATCGGCCACCCCGACCGCCACGACCGCCCGGCCGCGGTGCTCTCCGCCCGCGCCGAGGCCGACCGGCTCTTCGACGCGGCCCTCGGCGACGACCCGGAGGCCTGGTGGCGCGCCGCCCGCGCCCTGCCCGACTTCGCCGGCACCCTCCCCGAACTCCTCGCCCGGGTCACGGACGGGGACTCCGTGTCCAAGCGCCCCTGAGGAGCGGCAACAATGGGGGGCATGAGCGACAGTCCAGCCCCCCTCGCCGACCCGCACCTCCTCTTCGACGCCGCGGCCGGCCGCCGGGACATCGTCATCCTCGGGTCCACCGGGTCCATCGGCACCCAGGCCATCGACCTGGCCCTGCGCAACCCGGACCGCTTCCGGGTCACCGCGCTGTCCGCCGCGGGCGGCCGCACCGCCCTCCTGGCGGAGCAGGCCCGCACGCTGCGGGTGCGGACCGTGGCCGTCGCCCGCGAGGACGCCGTACCGGCCCTGAAGGAGGCGCTGGGCGCCGCGTACGGGCCCTCCGAGCCGCTGCCCGAGATCCTCGCCGGACCCGACGCGGCGGCCGAGCTCGCGGCCTCTCCCTGCCACACCGTCCTCAACGGCATCACCGGCTCCATCGGCCTCGCGCCCACCCTCGCCGCGCTGCGCGCCGGGCGGACCCTCGCCCTGGCCAACAAGGAGTCGCTGATCGTGGGCGGCCCGCTGGTCAAGGCCCTCGCCGCGCCCGGCCAGATCATCCCCGTGGACTCCGAGCACGCGGCCCTCTTCCAGGCCCTGGCCGCCGGCACCCGCGCCGACGTCCGCAAGCTGGTCGTCACCGCCTCCGGCGGCCCCTTCCGCGGCCGCACCCGCGCGGAGCTGGCTTCCGTCACCGTGCAGGACGCCCTCGCGCACCCCACCTGGGCCATGGGCCCGGTGATCACGATCAACTCGGCGACCCTGGTGAACAAGGGGCTGGAGGTCATCGAGGCGCACCTGCTCTACGACATCCCCTTCGACCGCATCGAGGTCGTCGTCCACCCCCAGTCGTACGTGCACTCCATGGTCGAGTTCTCGGACGGCTCCACCCTCGCCCAGGCCACCCCGCCGGACATGCGCGGGCCCATCGCGATCGGCCTGGGCTGGCCGCAGCGGGTCCCCGACGCGGCCCCCGCCTTCGACTGGACCAAGGCCTCCACCTGGGAGTTCTTCCCCCTGGACACCGAGGCCTTCCCCTCCGTGGACCTCGCCCGGCACGTGGGCACCCTGGGCGGGACCGCGCCCGCCGTCTTCAACGCCGCGAACGAGGAGTGCGTGGAGGCCTTCCTGGCCGGGCGGCTGCCGTTCACAGCAATCATGGATACGGTCTCCGCAGTGGTCGATGAGCACGGGACGCCGCGGACGGGAACTTCCCTCACCGTCCAGGACGTCCTCGAAGCGGAGACCTGGGCCAGGGCCCGGGCACGGGAGATGGCGGCGCGGGCCGCCGTGGAGGCGGGCGCATGACGGCTTTGATGACGGTACTCGGGGTCGTGCTCTTCGCGTTCGGCCTGCTGGTCTCCATCGCCTGGCACGAGCTCGGCCACCTCTCCACGGCCAAGCTCTTCGGCATCCGGGTGCCGCAGTACATGGTCGGCTTCGGGCCGACCGTCTGGTCGCGGAGGAAGGGCGAGACCGAGTACGGCATCAAGGCCATCCCGATGGGCGGCTACATCCGCATGATCGGGATGTTCCCGCCCGGCGACGACGGCAAGGTCACCGCCCGCTCGACCTCGCCGTTCCGGTCGATGATCGAGGACGCCCGCTCGGCCGCGTACGAGGAGCTCCAGCCCGGCGACGAGAGCCGGCTCTTCTACACGCGCAGGCCGTGGAAGCGCGTCATCGTGATGTTCGCCGGCCCGTTCATGAACCTGGTCCTGGCCGTGGCGATCTTCCTCACCACCCTGATGACCTTCGGGCTGAACACCCAGACCACCGTCGTCAGCTCGGTCTCCGACTGCGTCATCCAGCAGAGCGAGAAGCGCGACAAGTGCGCCCCCGGCGACCCGGCCGCCCCGGCCAAGGCCGCCGGCCTGCAGCAGCAGGACAGGATCGTCGCCTTCAACGGCCGCCCGGTGAACGACTGGTCCGTCCTCCAGAAGGACATCCGGGCCACCACCGGCCCCGCCGTGATCACCGTCGAGCGCGCCGGCAAGCGCCTCGACCTGCACGCGAACCTGATCGAGAACAAGGTCGCCAAGACCGACGCCGACGGCCGGTACGTCAAGGACCAGTACGTCACCGCCGGCTTCCTCGGCTTCGCCCCCGCCGTCGGCTACGTCCCGCAGACCTTCGGCCAGTCCGTCAGCCGCATGGGCGAGATGATGGAGGCCGGCGCCCAGTCCCTCCTCGACCTCCCCGGCAAGGTCCCGGACCTGTGGAACGCCGCTTTCAACGGGGCCGAGCGCAAGCAGGACAGCCCCATGGGCGTCGTCGGCGCGGCCCGCGTGAGCAGCCAGATCTTCAACCTCGACATCCCCGCCCAGTACCAGCTGGTCTTCTTCCTCAACCTGCTGGCCGGGTTCAACCTGTCGCTGTTCCTGTTCAACATGCTCCCGCTGCTCCCGCTCGACGGCGGCCACATCGCCGGCGCCCTGTGGGAGTCCCTGCGCCGCACCGTGGCGAAGGTCTTCCGGCGCGCCGACCCCGGCCCGTTCGACGTGGCGAAGCTGATGCCCGCCGCGTACGTGGTCGCGGGCGTCTTCGTCTGCTTCACCCTGCTGGTCCTCGTCGCCGACGTGGTCAACCCGATCAAGATCAACTAGCGGTACGGGCGGCACCGCCGCGCACACCGGAGCCGGGCACGCACCGTGCCCGGCTCCCTGCGTTCGGGTGGCGCCGCCCCCTCGGATGCGTGGGGCGCCCGCGCATTGGCGTAACCTCAAAGGCCGGAGCCCGCCGATCTCGGGACCTCGATCCACACCTTGGGGTTGCACAGCAGATGACTGCCATCTCTCTCGGAATGCCGTCCGTACCGACGAAGCTTGCCGACCGCCGGGTCAGCCGCAAGATCCAGGTCGGTTCCGTGGCCGTCGGAGGCGACGCACCCGTCTCGGTGCAGTCGATGACCACCACCCGGACGTCCGACATCGGCGCCACGCTCCAGCAGATCGCCGAGCTGACCGCCTCCGGCTGCCAGATCGTCCGCGTCGCCTGCCCCACGCAGGACGACGCCGACGCGCTCGCCGTGATCGCCAAGAAGTCGCAGATCCCGGTCATCGCCGACATCCACTTCCAGCCCAAGTACGTGTTCGCCGCGATCGACGCCGGCTGCGCCGCCGTCCGCGTCAACCCGGGCAACATCAAGCAGTTCGACGACAAGGTCAAGGAGATCGCGAAGGCCGCCGGCGACGCGGGCACCCCGATCCGCATCGGCGTCAACGCGGGCTCCCTCGACGCCCGGCTGCTCAAGAAGTACGGCAAGGCCACCCCCGAGGCGCTGGTCGAGTCCGCGCTGTGGGAGGCCTCCCTCTTCGAGGAGCACGACTTCCGCGACATCAAGATCTCGGTCAAGCACAACGACCCGGTCGTCATGGTCGAGGCCTACCGCCAGCTCGCCGCCCAGTGCGACTACCCGCTGCACCTCGGCGTCACCGAGGCCGGCCCCGCCTTCCAGGGCACCATCAAGTCCGCCGTGGCCTTCGGCGCCCTGCTCTCCCAGGGCATCGGCGACACCATCCGCGTCTCGCTCTCCGCGCCCCCGGCCGAGGAGATCAAGGTCGGCATCCAGATCCTGGAGTCGCTCAACCTCCGCCAGCGCCGCCTGGAGATCGTCTCCTGCCCGTCCTGCGGCCGCGCCCAGGTCGACGTCTACAAGCTGGCCGAGGAGGTCACGGCGGGCCTGGACGGCATGACCGTACCGCTGCGCGTCGCCGTCATGGGCTGCGTCGTCAACGGCCCCGGCGAGGCCCGCGAGGCCGACCTCGGCGTCGCCTCCGGCAACGGCAAGGGCCAGATTTTCGTCAAGGGCGAGGTCATCAAGACCGTCCCCGAGTCCAAGATCGTGGAGACCCTCATCGAAGAGGCCCTGAAGATCGCCGAGCAGATGGAGAAGGACGGCGTCGCCTCCGGCGAGCCCAGCGTCGCCATCGGCGTCTGATCTTCTCCGGGCTCCTTCGCCTCCGGGGCGCAGAAGCCGGGCTGTTCCCCCGGCGCGCCCCTTCGGCTCAGGAGCCCGTGCGAGCTGTGGGCAGGCCCCGGCCCCGGACCCCGCCCAGGGGCCGGGGCCGGGCCCTTTTCGTGACCTGCGGGACGCGGCATCCCCCCGCCCCGGCGGGTACAGTGCGGAGATCAGCAGACTTGCACGGTGAGGCCCCAGTGTTGACGCAGACCACCACCCGGGTCCTTGAACCCAGTGATCTGGACGCCGCGCTCGCCATCCTCGGACGCGAGCCGGTCGAGAACGCCTTCGTCACCTCCCGTGTCCAGGTCGCCGGACTCGACCCCTGGCGCCTGGGCGGCGAGATGTGGGGCTGGTACTCCGGCGGCGAACTCCGCGCGCTGTGCTACGCCGGCGCCAACCTGGTCCCCGTCTGCGCCGGCCCCGAAGCCGTCCGCGCCTTCGCCGACCGGGCCCGCCGCACCGGCCGCCGCTGCTCCTCCATCGTCGGCCCCGCCGAGGCCACCCGGCTGCTGTGGCAGCTCCTCGAACCCAGCTGGGGCCCCGCCCGCGACGTCCGCCGCCACCAGCCCCTCATGGCCACCGAACAGCCGTCCCCCGACGTCGCGCCCGACCCGCTCGTCCGCCGGATCCGCAAGGACGAGATGGACCTGATCATGCCCGCCTGCGTGGCCATGTTCACCGAGGAGGTCGGCATCTCCCCCCTCGCCGGGGACGGCGGGCTGCTCTACCAGGCACGGGTCGCCGAGCTGGTCGGCAGCGGCCGCTCCTTCGCCCGCGTCGAGAACGGCAAGGTCGTCTTCAAGGCCGAGATCGGCGCCGCCACCGCCCGGGCCTGCCAGATCCAGGGCGTCTGGGTGGCCCCCGAGTTCCGCGGCCGCGGGCACTCCGAGACCGGCATGGCGGCCGTCGTGGAGTACGCGCTGCGCGACGTGGCCCCCGTGGTCAGCCTCTACGTCAACGACTTCAACACCGCCGCGCGAGCCGCCTACCGGCGCGTCGGGTTCCGCGAGGTCGGCGCGTTCATGAGCGTCCTGTTCTGACCGTGCGCCGCGTCCCCCGGCGCACGCGCGCCGCGCGCCGGGCGACCACTGTGCCAACGCACGGCGGCGAGCGGCCGGTTTCGTCCGGGAAGCCGTACCGCAGCGCCCCTACCCCGCAGTAAGGTCGGCCGCATGCTGCCTACCCCCGGGGGCGACGACCCCGCACGGCCCGCTGGACTGCGCATCGGGCACCTCGACCTCGCCGGCCGCGTGGACGATGCCCTGCGCGTGCAGGCCGTGGCCTTCGGGCTCAGCGAGGAGGAGGTCGGCATCCGGCGCTACATCGTCCAGCGCCACATGACCTGTCGCGGCGCCCGCGCCCTCGGAGCCTTCACCGACGACGGCGCCCTCGCCGGGTTCGTCTACGGGATGCCCAACGACCGGGCCCACTGGTGGTCCACGATCGTCGAGCCCTACCTGCGGGCCGCCGGCTCCGAGCACTGGCTCGACGACTCCTTCGTGATCACCGAGCTGCACGTCCACCCCGGCTTCCAGGGCCGGGGCGTCGGCCGCGCCCTGATCACCCGGATCACCGACAGCGCCGCCGAGCCGCGCTCGATCCTCTCCGCCATCGACACCGACAGCCCGGCCCGCGGCCTCTACGGCGCCCTCGGCTACCGGGACCTGGCCCGCAAGGTCCACTTCCCGAGCGCGAGCCTCCCGTACGCCGTCATGGGCGCCCCGCTCCCGCTGCTGCGCGGCTGAGTCCCCCGGCGGCCCCCGAAAACGCTGTCGGGGGCGGGGCGGGCCCCGATAGCCTCGCCGCATGTCAACGCAACACGTGCAGCGCATGTCCCGCCTCATGGCCAAGACCCTCCGCGAGGACCCGGCCGACGCCGAGACACTCAGCCACCGGCTCCTCGTCCGCGCCGGCTACGTCCGGCGCAGCTCCGCCGGGGTCTGGACCTGGCTGCCGCTCGGCAAGAAGGTCCTCGACGCCGTCTCGCGCGTCGTCCGCGAGGAGATGGACGCGATCGGTGCCCAGGAGGTGCTGCTGCCGGCGCTGCTGCCCAAGGAGCCGTACGAGGTCAGCGGCCGCTGGACGGAGTACGGGGACCTGCTGTTCCGGCTCCGGGACCGCAAGGGCGCGGACTACCTGCTCGGCCCCACCCACGAGGAGATCTTCACCCTGGTGGTGAAGGACCAGTGCACGTCCTACAAGGACCTGCCCGTGATGCTCTACCAGATCCAGACCAAGTACCGCGACGAGGCCCGGCCCCGCTCGGGCGTGCTGCGCGGGCGCGAGTTCCAGATGAAGGACTCGTACTCCTTCGACGTCACGGACGAGGGGCTGGCGGAGTCCTACCGGCTCCACCGCGAGGCGTACGTGCGCATCTTCCGGCGGCTCGGCCTCGACCACCGGATCGTGTCCGCCGTGTCGGGCGCGATGGGAGGCTCGGCGTCCGAGGAGTTCCTGGCGCCGGCCGGGGCGGGCGAGGACACGTTCGTGGACTGCCCCTCCTGCGACTACGCGGCGAACACCGAGGCGGTCACCTTCGTCCCGGCGCCCGTAGCCGACGCCGCCCACGGTCCGATGGAGGAGATCCCCACCCCGGACACGCCCACCATCGAGACCCTCGCCGCGCATCTGGGCGTCCCCGCGTCCGCCACGCTGAAGAACCTCCTGGTCAAGGTGGACGGCGAGATCACGGCCGTGGGCGTGCCCGGGGACCGGGAGGTGGACCTCGGCAAGCTCGGGGAGCACCTGGCCCCGGCGGTGGTGGAACTGGTGACGGCGGAGGACTTCGCGGGCCGGCCCGACCTGGTGCGCGGCTACGTGGGCCCGCAGGGCCTGGACAAGGTCCCCTACCTGGCCGACCCGCGGGTGGCGCCGGGCACGGCGTGGGTCACGGGTGCCAACAAGGCCGACACGCACGCCCGGAACGTCGTCTGCGGCCGGGACTTCGAGGTCGACCGGTACCTGGACGTGGTCGTCGTCGAGCCGGGCGACCCCTGCCCCTCCTGCGGCGCGGGGCTGCGGCTGGACCGGGCGATCGAGATCGGGCACATCTTCCAGCTGGGGCGGAAGTACGCGGACGCCTTCGGGCTGGACGTGCTGGGCCCGCAGGGCAAGCCGGTGCGCGTCACCATGGGCTCCTACGGCATCGGGGTCTCCCGGGCGGTGGCCGCGCTCGCCGAGCAGACGGCCGACGAGCGCGGGCTGTGCTGGCCCGCGGAGGTGGCCCCGGCGGACGTCCACGTGGTGGCGGCGGGCAAGGCCGTCCCGCTGGCGCTGGCCGAGCAGGCTGCGCAGGCCTTGGCCGGGGCCGGGAAGCGGGTCCTGCTGGACGACCGCGCCGGGGTCTCGCCGGGCGTGAAGCTCACCGACGCGGAGCTGATCGGCGTGCCGTGGATCCTGGTGGCGGGGCGCCGGGCCGCGGACGGGGTGGTCGAACTCCAGGACCGCCGTACGGGCACCCGCGAGGAGCTCCCGCTGGACGAGGCGCTGGCCCGGCTCTCGTAGGGGACCGGGAGCGGGGCCGGCCCGTCGGCGAGGACGGGAACCGTACGACGCGCCCTACGCCGCCGGGGGCTCCCCGGCGGCGGGCCCGGACCCGGCCGCACCGTCCGCCGCCGGAGCCTCCTGCGGCGGCGGCCCGGTGCGCTCCGGGGGGTCTTCGAAGGGCGTGGCGGAGAGTCCGAGGACGTCCTCCGGGGACGGAGGGGCGAGGCCGGAGGCGTCTTCGGCCGGCGGAGCGGCGAGGCCGGGGGCGTCGTCTGCGGCGGGTGGACCGGTGAGGCCGGGGGTGTCCGCGTCTGGCGCACCCGCGAGGCCCGGCACGTCTTCGGCGGACGGAGCGGCCAGGCCGGGCACGGCTTCGGCCGGCGGGCCCGGGAGGCCCGGCACGGCCTGCGGCGGCGGACCGGCGGGGCCGGCGGCGGCCGGCGCCGCCGGGGCTGGCCGCGCGGGGCCCTGGCGGGCGTCCTGCGGCGGGGTCGGGGCCGCCCGCTCCAGGAAGCGCAGGAGCTCCACCGGGAAGGGGAGGACCAGGGTGGAGTTCTTCTCCGCCGCCACGGCGATCACCGTCTGGAGGAGCCGGAGCTGGAGCGCCGCCGGCTGGTCCGACATGACGGCCGCGGCATCGGCCAGCTTGTGCGAGGCCTGGAGCTCCGCGTCCGCGTTGATCACGCGCGCCCGCCGCTCCCGGTCCGCCTCCGCCTGCCGCGCCATCGACCGCTTCATCGTCTCCGGCAGCGACACGTCCTTGATCTCCACCCGGTCGATCTGCACGCCCCACCCCATCGCCGGGCTGTCGATCATCAGCTCCAGCCCCTGGTTCAGCTTCTCGCGGTTCGACAGCAGGTCGTCCAGGTCGCTCTTGCCGATGATCGACCGCAGCGAGGTCTGGGCCATCTGCGAGACCGCGAAGCGGTAGTCCTCCACCGCGATGAGCGCGCTCGCCGGGTCGACCACCTTGAAGTACACGACCGCGTCCACCCGCACCGTGACGTTGTCCCGGGTGATGCCCTCCTGCGCCGGCACCGGCAGCGTCACGATCTGCAGGTTCACCTTGTGCAGGCGGTCCGCCACCGGGAGGATCATGGTCAGTCCCGGCGGGCGCACGCCCTGCCGCAGCCGGCCGAAGCGGAAGACGATCCCCCGCTCGTACTGCTTCACGACCCGCGCGGCAGCGGCCAGGTAGACCGCGACGCCCGCGGCGGCGGCGATCCCTACTGTCAGCAGTTCCTCGACCATCACGGCCCCCTGCCGGACATGCCCCTTTTATTAAGGTATGCCCTACAGCCAGGCAGCGAACTCCAGCAGCAGCTCCGCGTCCCGCCGACGGCCGGCGGCCAGCGCGCGCACCCCCGACTCCACCGCCCGGAACAGCGTCCAGCCCCGCAGCCGTTCCCGGTCCACCTCCAGCGAGTCGGCGAGCTTGTTCACCCGCCGCCGCGCCCCGGCGGCCCCCGTCGACGAGGCCACCTGGTCCTCCAGCCGGTCCCGCACCAGCCGGGCCAGGTCGTACGCCCGCTCGCCGACCAGCGGCTCCGGTCCCACCGTCAGCCACGGCGCGCGCTCACCCGCCAGCACCTTGCCCTGCCGGAAGTTCCCGTGCAGCAGCAGCTCCTCGGGCGCCCCGGCCGTCAGCTCCTCCCGCACCGCCAGCGCCGCCCCGGCGAGCGCCCGCGCCTCCGCGGGCGCCGCCCGCAGGGCCCCGGCCTGTGCCGCCGTGCGCTCGGCCACCGTCTCGAAGGGGTGGCCGGCCGGCGGGCGCACCCACAGCCGCCGCAGCGTGCCGCACGCCTCCAGCAGCGCCTTGGCCTCCGGGAGCGAGCGCAGCGAGACCTCCGCGTGCAAGCGCTCCAGCAGGAGCGCCCCGTCCTCCTCGTGGTGGCGCGAGTCCAGGACCCGGACCGCCCCGAAACCGCCCCAGTGGGCGAGCGCGGCCAGCTCCAGCCCCGGCCGCGCCGCCGGCGGCGCCAGCTTCAGGGCGGCCGGGGTGCCGTCGGCGTAGCGGACCAGGATCACCAGGCTGCTGCGGCCGCCCGGCGCCAGCGCCCGCTGGGCCAGGACGTCCCGCCGCTCCAGCGCCTCCTTGGCGAGCTCGGGCAGCCGCTCCAGCCACTCCGTGTCCTGAGCGGTCCGCGGCAGCTCGCCGAGCGCCCGTACGAGCCGCTGGGGCGGTTCGAAAGCCATGCGTGCGTGGTCCCTTTCAGCTGGTGCGGGCCCCCTGAGAGCGTTCGGCGAGCCCAGGGAAGGCTACGCCGCTGCCGCGCCACCGCGCCGCCCGCACGGCCGCCGCGCTCAGCGCGTCGGCCGCGTCGCGGCGCAACTGGCCGTCCGCCGCCCGGACGAGGTCCGAGTAGGCGCCCGCCACCCGGTCCTCGATGTCGGCGGCCAGCCGCTCGGCGTCGTCCGGGGAGCGCACCTCGAACGGCAGGGCGTACGCCGCCTCGGAAGGCCGGGGCGCGCCGCCCAGCTCCCGGACGGTCCGGGTGAGCCGGTCGCGGCGCGAGAGGTGGTGGCCGTACGCCTCGCGGGCCTCGGTCGCCCGGGCGGGATCGATCCGGGCGCCGATGACCCCGTACCCGTACGCCGCCGCGTGCTCGGCGGCCAGCGCCGCCTGGGCGGCCTCCAGCGCGCGCCCGCCCGCGGAGGGGGAGGGCTTCACGGCGGGCTTCGCTCCGGTGGTCACGAGGCGGCTCCCGGGTTCGAGGTCAGCAGGTAGGCGTGGACGGCCCCGCAGGCCGCCACCGAGGCCAGCAGCCGGGCCAGTTCCCCGGGGGCGCCGGCCAGGGCGATGGTCCGGGCCTCGGACAGGCTCCGTTCGGCGTCCGCGAGCGCGCTCAGGGCCTCGGCGGGCTTCGCCGGGACCTCCGCCTTCCCGGCCGCGGGCGCGCCGCTCGGGGCCGGGGCGGACGGGGACGCGGACGGCGAGGGCGCCCGGCTGGGCGTCGGGGCGGACTTCGGGGAGGCGGGTGCCAGGGCCCCGGTGTGCGCGGCGACCGCCTCCCGCAGCGGAGCGAGCCGCCCGGCCAGGTCCGGATGGACGGCCGCGGTGGCGTCGTAACGTTCCAGCAGTCGCCGGGTGTCACGGACGGCGCCCTCGCGCATCAGCCGTTCGAGTGAATTCGCGCTGTCCGCGCCGGACGGGGCGCCCCCGCCGGAACACCCGGTGGCCAGTGCGGACCCCGCCGCTGCGGCGGCGGCTCCGGCGAGCACGCTCCTGCGTGAGGGCGAGGGCCTCGAAGGCAAGGTCCAGGGCACGGTGACGTCCTCGGGGTGACGGCGGGACAAGGTGTGATCACCGTACCCGGGGGTCCGCCCGGCGGCGCGGACGGCAACACCCTCCGCGACCGGATACCCTTTCACCTGACACGCGACGGAAAACCACAACAGCACACGCGGCCGAGGAGTCACCCGGATGAGCACCACCCAGAGCGACAGGCTGCGCGGACTGCTGGAGCCGCTCGTCGCCGCCAAGGGCCTGGACCTCGAGGAGATCGAGCTTTCCAAGGCGGGCAGGCGCCGGATGCTGAGGATCGTCGTGGATTCCGACGAAGGCGTGGAGCTGGACGCGTGCGCCGAGCTGAGCCGTGAGGTCTCCGACGCGCTCGACGCCTCCGACGTCATGGGCGAGGACGAGTACGTCCTCGAAGTCAGCTCCCCGGGCGCGGACCGCCCCCTCAGCGAGCACCGTCACTACGTCCGGGCGACCGGCCGTCTCGTGAAGTTCCAGCTCGTCGAGGACGGGGAACTGGTCGCCCGCATCCTCGGCATCGACGACGAGGGCATGGACCTGGAGGTCCCGGGCGTGAAGGGCCGCAAGGCGACCGCCCGCCGCATCGCGTTCACCGACATCGCCAAGGCGCGTGTCGAGATCGAGTTCAACCGCAAGGACAAGAAGGAAGAGGAGGCGTA
The DNA here is from genome assembly GCF_040701585.1 of Streptomyces sp. NPDC093801. NCBI lineage: Bacteria > Bacillati > Actinomycetota > Actinomycetes > Kitasatosporales > Streptomycetaceae > Streptomyces > Streptomyces sp. NPDC093801. The sequence continues at coordinate 51,813 of NZ_JBFBDP010000034.1, forward strand.
GCCGTGGACATCGACATGAGTGCCCTGCGGGGTCTGGTCCGGGAGAAGGAGATCTCCTTCGACCTGCTCGTCGAGGCGATCGAGTCGGCCCTCCTCATCGCGTACCACCGCACCGAGGGCAGCTTCCGGCGCGCCCGCGTCGTGCTCGACCGCACCAACGGTCACGTGGTCGTGTGGGCGACGGAGGACCCGAGGGACCTCGAAGAGGGCCAGGAGCCCAAGGAGTTCGACGACACCCCGTCGGACTTCGGGCGGATCGCGGCGACGACCGCCAAGCAGGTGATCCTCCAGCGTCTGCGCGACGCCGAGGACGACCTGACCTTCGGCGAGTTCGCCGGCCGCGAGGGCGACGTCATCACCGGCGTCGTCCAGCAGGGCAAGGACCCCAAGAACGTCCTGGTCGACATCGGCAAGCTGGAGGCCATCCTGCCGGTGCAGGAGCAGGTCCCCGGTGAGGAGTACCCGCACGGGCTCCGCCTGAAGGCGTACGTCGTGCGCGTGGCGAAGGGCGTCCGCGGTCCGTCCGTGACCCTGTCGCGCACCCACCCGAACCTGGTGAAGAAGCTCTTCGCCCTGGAGGTCCCGGAGATCGCCGACGGCAGCGTCGAGATCTCCGCGATCGCCCGCGAGGCCGGCCACCGCACCAAGATCGCGGTCCGCTCCACCCGTTCGGGCCTGAACCCGAAGGGCGCCTGCATCGGCCCGATGGGCAGCCGCGTGCGCAACGTGATGGCCGAGCTGCACGGCGAGAAGATCGACATCGTTGACTGGTCGGACGACCCGGCGGAGATGGTCGCGAACGCCCTGTCACCCGCCCGGGTGAGCAAGGTCGAGGTCGTCGACTGGGACTCGCGCTCCGCGCGGGTGACCGTCCCCGACTACCAGCTGTCGCTGGCCATCGGCAAGGAGGGCCAGAACGCCCGCCTGGCCGCGCGGCTCACCGGCTGGCGCATCGACATCCGTCCGGACACCGAGCAGGCGCCCGACGCGGACGCCGACCGGGACTGACCGGGAACGACCGGGACTGACCGGGGCCGGCCGGAAACGGCGGCCCCGGCGGGAATAAATCACTACCGTTCGGTGGTTTCCGGCCGGTAGACAGGGAGTCCTCCGCCTGGAGGACCCCTCGTGGATCACAACGACATCCGTTCGATTTTTCACCTGAAGGGGTGAGGTCGGTACGGGGAGGTAGACTTAGGCGTGTCTGGCCGGACGCAAGCCCGCGCATGCCCCGAACGCACCTGTGTGGGGTGCCGGGAGCGAGCGGCCAAGAACGATCTGCTGCGCATCGTGGCGATCGGGGACGAATGCGTCCCGGATCCTCGCGGTACGCTGCCCGGCCGGGGTGCGTACGTGCACCCTGCCGTGGTCTGCCTCGACCAGGCGGTCCGCCGCAGAGCGTTCCCCCGGGCCCTCCGGTCCGCAGGACCGCTCGACACGGAGGGCCTGCGCAACGCCCTGGCCGTCCAGGCCGTGGCGACACCGTAAGAAGAAGTACGGCACGGATACCCCGTGCGGTCAGGTACCTCGCGAGTTGGAAGTAGGTCGAGATTGCGATGAGCACTCGATGAGTACGCGATGAGTACGCCCATGAAGTAGCGACGGTCCGGCGTAACCCGGACCTAAAAGGAGCGAAGTGGCTAAGGTCCGGGTATACGAACTCGCCAAGGAGTTCGGGGTTGAGAGCAAGGTCGTCATGGCCAAGCTCCAAGAACTCGGTGAATTCGTCCGTTCGGCGTCCTCGACGATCGAGGCGCCGGTTGTACGCAAGTTGACTGACGCACTGCAGGGGCCCGGCGGCAACGCCGGCAAGTCCGCTGCGAAGCCCGGCGCGCCCCGCAAGGCCGCGCCCGCCAAGCCCGCGGCGCCCTCCCCGGCGACCGCGGCACGTCCTGCCCCGAAGCCCGGCGCACCGGCCCCCAAGCCGGCCGCTGCCGAGGCCCCGGCGGCCCCCGCCCCGGTGACTCCGGCCACTCCCGGCCCGCGTCCCGGCCCCAAGGCTCCGGCCGCCCCGAAGCCCGCTCCGGCGGCTCCCGTGGCGACCGAGTTCTCCGCGCCCCCGGCCGCCCCCGCGCGTCCGTCCGGCGCGACCCCCGGCCCCCGTCCGACGCAGCAGCGTCCGGCCGCTCCGGGCCAGCCCGGCGCGCGTCCCGGCGCCCCGCGTCCGGCCGGTGCCACCCCCGGTGCCCAGGCCCCGCGCCCCGGTGCTCCGGCCCCGCGTCCGCAGGGCGCCCGTCCGGCCGGTCCCCGTCCGGGCAACAACCCGTTCACGTCCGGCGGCTCCACCGGCATGGCGCGCCCGCAGGCGCCCCGTCCGGCCGGCGCCCCGCGTCCCGGTGCCCCCGGCGCCGGCGGCCAGGGTGCCCCGCGTCCGCAGGCCGGCCCCGGCGGCGCCCCGCGTCCGCAGGGTCCCGGCGGCGCCCGTCCGACCCCGGGCGGCATGCCCCGTCCGCAGGGCGGCGCTCCGCGTCCGGCCCCGGGCGGCAACCGTCCGAACCCCGGCATGATGCCGCAGCGTCCCGCTGCCGGCGGTCCCGGTCCCCGTCCCGGCGGCGGTCCCCGTCCCGGTCCGGGCGGCGCGGGCCGTCCCGGCGGTCCGGGTCGTCCCGGCGGCGGCTTCGCCGGCCGTCCGGCCGGTCCGGGCTCGCGTCCGGCCGGTGGCGGCTTCGGCGGCTCGCGTCCGGGTGGCGGCGGCTTCGGCGGCGGCCCGGCCGGCGCCGGTGGCGGCGGTCGTCCCGGCTTCGGCGGCCGTCCCGGCGGCCCGGGTGCCCGTGGTGGCACGCAGGGTGCGTTCGGCCGTCCCGGCGGGCCCGCCCGTCGCGGTCGCAAGTCGAAGCGTCAGAGGCGCCAGGAGTACGAGGCCATGCAGGCCCCGTCCGTGGGCGGCGTGATGCTGCCCCGCGGCAACGGCGAGACCGTTCGTCTGTCGCGCGGTGCGTCCCTCACCGACTTCGCGGAGAAGATCAACGCCAACCCGGCGTCGCTGGTCGCGGTCATGATGAACCTCGGCGAGATGGTCACTGCCACGCAGTCCGTCTCCGACGAGACCCTCCAGCTCCTCGCCGACGAGATGAACTACACCGTTCAGATCGTCAGCCCGGAGGAGGAGGACCGCGAGCTGCTCGAGGGCTTCGACATCGAGTTCGGCGAGGACGAGGGCGGCGAGGAATTCCTCATGCCGCGTCCGCCGGTCGTCACCGTCATGGGTCACGTCGACCACGGTAAGACCCGCCTGCTCGACGCCATCCGCAAGACGAACGTCGTCGCGGGCGAGGCCGGCGGCATCACCCAGGGCATCGGCGCCTACCAGGTGGGCACCGACGTCAACGGTGAAGACCGCAAGATCACCTTCATCGACACCCCCGGTCACGAGGCGTTCACCGCCATGCGTGCCCGTGGTGCCAAGTCGACCGACATCGCGATCCTCGTGGTCGCGGCCAACGACGGCGTCATGCCGCAGACGATCGAGGCGCTCAACCACGCCAAGGCCGCCGGCGTCCCGATCGTCGTCGCGGTCAACAAGATCGACGTCGAGGGTGCCGACCCGGTCAAGGTGCGCGGTCAGCTCACCGAGTTCGGTCTGGTCGCCGAGGAGTACGGCGGCGACACGATGTTCGTCGACATCTCCGCCAAGCAGGGTCTGCACATCGACTCCCTGCTGGAGGCCGTCGTCCTCACCGCCGACGCCTCGCTCGACCTGCGCGCCAACCCCGAGCAGGACGCCCAGGGTATTGCGATCGAGTCCCACCTCGACCGCGGCCGCGGTGCCGTCGCCACCGTCCTCGTCCAGCGCGGTACCCTCCGCGTCGGCGACACGATGGTCGTGGGCGACGCCTACGGCCGCGTGCGCGCCATGCTCGACGACAAGGGCAACAACATCGAGGAAGCGGGTCCGTCGACCCCCGTCCTGGTCCTGGGTCTCACCAACGTCCCCGGCGCCGGCGACAACTTCCTCGTCGTCGACGAGGACCGCACCGCCCGTCAGATCGCCGAGAAGCGTGCTGCGCGCGAGCGCAACGCCAACTTCGCCAAGCGCGTCCGTCGCGTGTCCCTCGAGGACCTCGACTCCGTGCTCAAGGCCGGTCTGGTCCAGGAACTCAACCTCATCATCAAGGGCGACTCGTCCGGTGCGGTCGAGGCCCTGGAGTCCTCGCTGCTCCAGCTCGACGTCGGCGAAGAGGTCGACATCCGCGTCCTGCACCGCGGTGTGGGTGCGGTCACCGAGTCCGACATCTCGCTGGCGATGGGCTCCGACGCCATCGTCATCGGCTACAACGTCCGCGCTGTCGGCCGTGCCGCGCAGATGGCGGACCGCGAGGGCGTCGACGTCCGGTACTACTCGGTGATCTACCAGGCCATCGAGGAGATCGAGGCGGCCCTCAAGGGTCTGCTCAAGCCGGAGTACGAAGAGGTCGAGCTCGGCACGGCGGAGATCCGCGAGATCTTCCGCTCGTCCAAGCTGGGCAACATCGCCGGTGTCCTGGTCCGCTCGGGCGAGGTCAAGCGCAACACCAAGGCGCGGCTCCTGCGCGATGGCAAGGTCATCGCCGAGAACCTCACCATCTCCGGTCTGCGCCGCTTCAAGGACGACGTCACCGAGATCCGCGAAGGCTTCGAGGGCGGTATCAACCTCGGCTCCTTCAACGACATCAAGATCGACGACGTCATCGCGACGTACGAGATGCGCGAGAAGCCCCGCGCGTAAGCGCGAGGCGGTTCGTACCGTGTCGTAACACCGGGGCCGGTCGGCGGAATATCCGTCGATCGGCCCCGGCCGTTGCGTGTACGGTTCTGGTGACCCTGCCGAGCGACGGCCGGCAGGCCACCTAACCCGCACCGGCGGGACATCCGGAACTGCATGTACGTGGGGACTCTGTCCTTCGATCTGCTCCTCGGCGACGTCCATTCGTTGAAGGAGAAACGCTCCGTCGTCCGGCCCATCGTCGCCGAGCTCCAGCGCAAGTTCTCCGTGAGCGCGGCCGAGGTGGGAGACCAGGACCTGCACCGCAGGGCCCGCATAGGGGTCGCCCTGGTGAGCGGGGACGCGGGGTTCGTGTCGGACGTGCTCGACCGCTGCGAGCGGCTGGTCGCGGCGCGTCCGGAAGTGGAGCTGCTGTCCGTGAGGCGGCGGTTCCACGGTGATGAAGACTGATTGCTTGTCTGCAAGGAAGAAGGAGACGGACCAGTGGCCGACAATGCGCGGGCGAAGAAGCTGGCGGACCTGATCCGGGAGGTGGTGGCGCAGAAGCTGCAGCGTGGAGTCAAGGACCCCCGCCTCGGTACGCACGTGACCATCACGGACACCCGGGTCACCGGCGACCTGCGGGAGGCCACGGTCTTCTACACGGTCTACGGCGACGACGAGGACCGGGCCAGCGCGGCAGCGGGCCTGGAGAGCGCCAAGGGCGTACTGCGCTCCGCGGTCGGCCGGGCGGCGGGGACCAAGTTCACGCCCACCCTGACCTTCGTCGCGGACGCCCTCCCGGAGAACGCCCGGACCATCGAGGACCTCCTCGACAAGGCGCGCGCCTCCGACGCCCAGGTGCGCGAGGTCTCCTCCGGCGCCCAGTACGCCGGTGAGGCCGACCCGTACAAGAAGCCCGATGAGGACTCCGACGACTCCGAGGACGCAGCCGCGGAATGAGCACCAACGCAGGGAAGACTCCGGACGGCCTTGTCATCGTCGACAAGCCGTCCGGCTTCACTTCGCACGACGTGGTCGCCAAGATGCGCGGGATCGCCAAGACCCGCCGCGTCGGCCACGCCGGCACCCTCGACCCCATGGCGACGGGCGTGCTCGTCCTCGGCGTCGAGAAGGCCACCAAGCTCCTCGGCCACCTGGCGCTGACCGAGAAGGAGTACCTCGGGACGATCCGCCTGGGGCAGTACACCCTGACGGACGACGCCGAGGGCGAGATCACGGAGTCCACCGACGCCTCCGCGGTCACCCGGGAGGCCGTGGACGCCGGCATCGCCAAGCTGACCGGCGACATCATGCAGGTCCCGTCCAAGGTCAGCGCCATCAAGATCAAGGGCGTCCGCTCCTACAAGCGCGCCCGCGACGGCGAGGACTTCGAGATCCCGGCCCGCCCGGTGACCATCTCGTCGTTCCAGGTGTACGACATGCGCGAGGCGGAGGCCGAGGACGGCACCAAGGTCGTCGACCTGGTCGTCTCCGTCGTCTGCTCCAGCGGTACGTACATCCGGGCCCTCGCCCGCGACCTGGGCGCCGACCTGGGCGTCGGCGGCCACCTCACGGCGCTGCGGCGCACGCGGGTGGGCCCGTACAAGCTCGACAAGGCGCGCACGCTGGACCAGCTCCAGGAGGAGCTGATCGTCATGCCGATCGGCGAGGCGGCCGCGGCCGCGTTCGCGCGCTGGGACCTCGACGCCCGGCGGGCCTCGCTGCTCGCCAACGGCGTGCGGATCGAGATGCCGGACGAGTACCAGGACGGCCGGACCGTGGCCGTCTACGGCCCCCAGGGCCAGCTGCTCGGGCTCGTCGAGAGCAAGGGCGGCAAGGCGAAGTCCCTCGCGGTCTTCGTCTGAACCCCATCCGGGGCTCCTCGTCCCGGACGTGGAGCGGTGGGCGCACCATGACCGCCGCTCACCGCTCCACAACCCCCTCGGGTGGGTCCCGTCCACCCGGAGCCCCGGGTTCACCCGACCGAGCGGGCGCTCGGAGTGAACCGAGGGAGCGCGAGGGGGCGCTTTCGGCCCGCGTGCTTTCGGCCCCGATCTTCACTTGCCTACCGTCATGACCACGGGTCCCGTGGCGGGGGAGTGGTGCGGAGTTGTCGGACGAGGTCACAGGTGGTGCGGGGAGCGCCGGCGCGGCTTCCTGGGGAGCCGCCGAACCCGCGGTACTCGTGACGATCTGCGATCCGGCCGGACGGACCCGCGGCAGCGGCTTCGTGGCCGACGACCGCGGGACGGTGGTGACCAGCCACGAGGCCGTGGAAGGCCTGGAACGGGTCGTGCTGCACGCGCCGGGGGAGCGCACCTGGAGGGCCGAGGCCGCCGAGGTGACCGCCCTGCCGGAGCTCGGGCTGGCCCTGGTGCCGAGCGACGGGCTCGGGATGCGGCCGCTGCCGGTGGCGGCGCGCGGGACCGTTCCCCCGGGCACGTACGTACGCGTCCCCGCGCGGGGCTGGCGCCAGGCACGGGTCCTCGGGGCGGGCGCGGAGGTCGCCTACACCGCGGCCGGCCGCCGGGTGCTGCTGCCCGCCGCCGTCGAGCTGGCGATCGGCACGGACGGCAGGGACGCGCTGCGGCTGGGCGGCGAGGCCTGCGGGGGACCGGTCCTCGACGCGGCGACCGGGGCGGTGCTCGCGGTCATGGGCACCGCCCTCACGGCGCGGCGGCGCTCCGGAAGCTTCGCCGTCCCCCTGCGCGCGGCCGCCGCCACCGTACCGGGCGGCCCCCTCGCGGCCCTGCTGGAGCGCAACGGCGCCACCGTCCCGGGCCACGGGGCCGAGCTGAACCTGGCGGGCGCGCTGGAGCTGACCGCGACCACCCTGGGCCCGGCCGTCCCCCCGGCCGCCGGCGCCGCCGAACCCGTGGCACGGCCCGCGATCGCCGACGGGCTGGCCGCCTTCACCGCCGGGCAGGACCTCGTCCTCGGCCTCGTCGGCGATCCCGGCACCGGCCGCACCACCGCCCTCGCCGCGCTGGCCGCCGACCGCGCGCGCGGCCCCCGCCCCGCGCCGACGCTCTGGCTGCGCGGCGCCGACCTGCGGGCCGACGACGTCTCGCTGGCCGACGCCGTGGCGCGGGCGCTGGCGGAGGCGGTCCGCATCGTCACCGCGGGCCGGCCCGCGGACGCGGCCCGGGCGGCCGCTGACGCAGCGGCGGAGGGCACGGCGGAGCGGGTGGCCCGGCTGGCGGGTGCGGCCGGGCGGGCGCTGCTCGTGGTGCTGGACACCCCCGAGGAGATGCCGCCCGCCCTGGCGCACCGCCTCGCGCCGTGGACCGTGTCCACCGCCGCGTGGCTGTGCGGCACCGGGACCCGGCTGGTGGTCGCCGCCCGGCCCGAGTACTGGGAGCGGGCCGGCGCCCTCTACCCGCCGGAGCTGCTGCACACCCCCGGCCGCCCCGCCCGGCGGCTGCCGCCCGCCCTGCCCGTCGGGGACCTCGGCCCGGCGGAGGCGGACACGGCCCGGGCCCGCCTGGGCATCCCGGCGGACGCGGTACGGGAGTCCGACGCGCGCCACCCCCTCACCCTGACCCTGCTCGCCGGCCTCCGCGCAGCCGGCGTCACGGACGGCCGCCCGGGCCGCGACGAGGTCTTCGCAGCCCACCTGGACCTCCAGTTCCTCCGTGTGGCCCTCCGCATCACCACCGCCACCCGCCCCGACGCCGGCCACCCCGCAGGTACCGCCGGCGCCCCTCCCCGGGCGGCGCGCGACGGGTCCCCCCGCCCGGCCCCCCACCCCCGCCCGGCCACCCCCGGCCCCGACGGCCTGCGCCCGCCCGGCGCCGGGGCCCCTCAACGCTCGGGCGTCCCGAACACCGGCGACCGCCCCGCGGCCGACCCCCCGCCCGGTTCCCCGCCCCCCGGCAGCCTGCCAGGGGTCGGCCGGACCGCCGGGGGCCGGACGTCCGGCTCCCGGACCGCCGCACCCGAACCGGGCCCGCCCGGCACCACCCGGGAGCGTGCCGCCGACGGCGGCGTGTACGCCCCCGGGGTGCGGCGGCTGGCCGCCCGGGTGGCCGGGCGGGTGCACGAGGCCGCCCGGCGGTGCCTGGGGCCGGGGCAGGGGCAGCTCGACCGGGCCGCCTTCGAGGAGCTGTTCCCCTGGCGCACCGGCTGGGCCTCCGCCGTCCTCACCGAGGGCCTGCTCGTCCCCGCCGGCCCCGGCTACCGCTTCGCCCACGAGGAGCTCTCCGACTGGCTCCAGGCCTGCCACCTCGACGTCCCCGGCGCCCTCGACTCCCTGGTCCACACCGGCCCCGCCGCACCCGGCCCGCCCGTGCCCCGGCACCGCATCGGCCCCGTGCTCGAAGCCCTCGGCCGGCTCCCCGACGCCGAGCGCCGGGAGGCCCTGGCCCGGCTGGTCGGCGCCCTCCACGCCTTCGCCGAGGCCCCGCCGGGGGAGGTCCACCCCGACCGCGCCTGGTGGGCCGCCCGGCTGCTGCGCGCAACCCTGCTGCGCGCCCCGGACGCCACCGCACACCTGCCCGTCCTGCACGCCCTCGCCGAGCACGTGGCCCGGGCCGGCCCGCAGGAGTTCGGCGGCTGGTTCTGGAACCGGCTCCGGCTGGCCGAGTCCGACCGGCTCGACCTGCTGCGCCGCCTGCTGCCCTCCGACCACCGCTACCTCGAAGCCGCGGGCCGCCGCCTCGCCCGCGCCCCGCGGCTCGTCCTGCCCCTGCTCTGCGCCTGGTTCACCGACGAACGCCGGCTGCGCGGCCGCCCCGGAGCCACCGTCGCCACCGCCGCCCAGGCCCTCCTCCACACCCACCGGGCACTGGCCCCCGACGACCTCGCCGAGGCCCTCGTCGACGCCGCGCACCCGCGCGCCGACGAACTGCTCGCCGTCCTCGCCGAGGACGAACCCTCCGCCCTGTCCCGCGCCGTCGGACGCTGGGCCCGCGACGACCGGCCCGGCCGGCGCGTGGCCGCCGCCGCGTACGGGCTCGCCACCGCCCCCCACGTCCGCACCCCCGCCGACCGGGAACTGCTGCGCCACGCCGCCGAGGCGCTCCTCGCCCGCCCCGGCGACGTCCCCCTGCACGGCAGCGCCCTCGGCATGCTGCTGCGCGACCCGCAGGCGCGGGCCCGCCACCTGCCCGACGCCCTCGCCTGCTTCCGCGACCCCGAGCGCGGTGCCCGGCTGCCCGCCTCCGCGCTGGTCGCGGCCCTGCCCGTACTGCCCGACCCCGACGCCGTCTTCGACGCCCTGCGGGCCCGCGCGGACGGGGAGGTGCTGCGCGCCCTCGCCGCCCTGACCACCCCGGCGCTGGCCCGCCGCGCCGCCGAGCTCGTACGGGAGCACCTCGCGCGGCACCCCGGGGACGCCCCGCACGCCGCCGCGTTCGTCGACCGGCGCCTGGAGCAGGGCCCGGCCGCCGCACCCGTGCTGCGCCCGCTGGTGCTGGGCCTGCTGCGGACCGCCCCGCAGGGGGTACGGGCCGCCCTGGCCGGCGTACTGGCCGCGCCCGGCGGGGAGCCCGGTTCCGCCCTGCGGGCCGACCTGGCCGAGGCACTGCTGCGGGAGGAGTCCGACCCCGAGGTGCTCGGCGCCTTCCTGACGGCCCTCGCCGCCGCGACCTGCGCGCGCCCCGAGGCCCGTACCCGCGAGCTGCTCCGGCGCACGGGCCGCCAGCTGCTGCGGACCCCGGGCGGACCCGCGGTGTTCGAGCAGCGCACGGTGGAGCTGGTGCGGGCCGACCCCGTCTTCGGGGCGCTGGTGGCCCGCTGGCTCGCCGAGGCCGGGGCGGAGGCGTCGGCGCTGCTCGGGCCGGGTGCCCGCCGGACGGTGGAGACCCTCAGCCGCTCCGCCCCGGACGTCACCTGAGCCGGGGCGGGGCGGTCGCGCTCGCGGACACCGATGCGGGGACCGGGGCACCGGCATGGCAGTCTTAGACCTGCAATCGGCAATTCGGTACAGGGACTACACGGGTTCGGGCGAGGAGCGGTCACAGTGCAGCGCTGGCGTGGCTTGGAGGACATCCCCCAGGACTGGGGACGCAGCGTCGTCACCATCGGCTCCTACGACGGGGTCCACCGGGGACACCAGCTGATCATCGGGCGGGCCGTGGCGAAGGCCCGCGCACTGGGCGTGCCCTCGGTCGTCGTCACCTTCAGCCCCCACCCGAGCGAGGTCGTGCGCCCCGGCAGCCACCCGCCGATCCTGGCCCCGTACGACCGCCGTGCCGAGCTGATGGCCGGCCTCGGCGTCGACGCGCTGCTGATCCTGCCCTTCACCGCGGAGTTCTCGCAGCTGTCCCCGGCCGACTTCATCGTGAAGGTGCTGGTCGACAAGCTGCATGCGCGCGCCGTCATCGAGGGCCCGAACTTCCGCTTCGGCCACCGGGCCGCCGGCAACGTCGACTTCCTGCGCGAACTGGGCTCCACGTACGACTACGAGGTCGAGGTCGTGGACCTGGTCGAGCGCGGCGAGGCGGGCGGAGGCGTGCCGTTCTCCTCCACCCTGGCGCGCACGCTGGTCGCCGAGGGGGACATGGAGGGCGCCGCCGAGATCCTGGGCCGCCCGCACCGGATCGAGGGCGTCGTGGTGCGCGGTGCGCAGCGCGGGCGCGAGCTCGGCTACCCGACGGCCAACGTCGAGACGGCGCCGCACACCGCGATCCCGGCCGACGGGGTGTACGCGGGATGGCTGACGGCGGACGGCGAGCGGATGCCGGCGGCGATCTCGGTCGGGACGAACGTGCAGTTCGACGCCACCGAGCGGACCGTCGAGGCGTACGCCATCGACCGCGTCGGGCTGGACCTGTACGGCGAGCAGGTGTCGGTCGAGTTCCTCGCGTACGTGCGCGGGATGGCGAAGTTCGAGTCGCTCGACGGGCTGCTGGAGGCCATCGCCGACGACGTGAAGCGGGCCCGGGCGCTGGCCGACGCCTTCGACGCCGCGCGCCGCTAGACCCTGACAGGCCGGAGGGCCCGTACCGTCCCGGGACGGTACGGGCCCTCCGGCGTTCTCAGCCGAGGCGCGGATCGCGCGGGGGCTGGCCGGGCTGCGGCGCCGGGGCGGGAGCCGGGGGCTGCTGCCAGGCCTGGCCGGGCTGCGCGTAGGGCTGCTGCGCGTACGGCTGCTGGTAGGGACCTTGGGGCTGCTGGGGCTGCGGAGCCTGCTGGGGCTGGGCGTGCTGCTGGGGGCCGCCCCACTGACCCTGCGCGGCCTGCTGCTGCGCCCGGACGAAGTCCTCCGCGACCAGGGCGGAGAGGTTGAAGTACGCCTCCCGGGTCCTGGGCCGCATCAGGTCGAGGTCCACCTCGGCCCCGGCCGCGAGGTGCTCGTCGAACGGCACCACGACGACGCCCCGGCAGCGGGTCTCGAAGTGCTGCACGATGTCCTCGACCTTGATCATCTTGGCGGTCTCGCGGACCCCCGAGATGACGGTGAGGGAGCGCGAGACGAGATCCGCATAACCGTGGGCGGAGAGCCAGTCGAGCGTGGTGCTCGCACTGCTCGCGCCGTCCACGGACGGGGTGGAGATGATGATCAGCTGGTCCGCCAGGTCCAGGACCCCGCGCATGGCGGAGTAGAGGAGCCCGGTGCCCGAGTCGGTGAGGATGATCGGGTACTGGCGGCCGAGCGTCTCGATGACGCGGCGGTAGTCCTCGTCGTTGAAGGTCGTCGAGACCGCGGGGTCCACGTCGTTGGCGATGATCTCCAGGCCGGAGGGGGCCTGCGAGGTGAACCGCCGGATGTCCATGTACGAGTGCAGGTACGGGATCGCCTGGACCAGGTCCCGGATCGTCGCACCGGTCTCGCGGCGCACGCGGCGGCCGAGGGTGCCGGCGTCGGGGTTCGCGTCGATCGCGAGGATCTTGTCCTGGCGCTCGGTGGCGAGGGTGGCGCCGAGGGCGGTGGTCGTCGTGGTCTTGCCGACGCCGCCCTTGAGGCTGATCACGGCGATGCGGTAGCAGGACAGCACCGGCGTCCGGATGAGTTCCAGCTTGCGGCGGCGGTCGGCCTCGGCGGCCTTGCCGCCGAAGCGGAAGCCGGAGCGGGTGGGCTTGGGCTTCTGCTTGGCGCGGATCAGGCGGTCGGAGGACAGCTCGACGGCGGCGGTGTACCCGAGCGGCGCCCCGGGCCCCTGCCCGGGCTGCTGCTGGTACGGCCCCTGCCCCTGCCCCTGCGGACCCCCGGCGCCCCACTGCGGGGCCTGCCCCTGCGGGACCCCGTAGGCCTGCGGGGCCTGGGCCTGCGGCTGCTCGGCGCCGGCGGGCGGGAACCCGTAGCCCTGCGGGGTGCCGGGCGCCTGGGGCTGCTGCGGGGCGACGGGCTGCTGCGCCGGGGGCTGCTCCGTGCCCGCAGGCGGGAACCCGTACCCCTGGGGTGCCTGGGGTGCCGGGGGCTGCTCCGTACCGGCGGGCGGGAACCCGTAGCCCTGCGGGGCCTGGGCCTGGGCCTGGTCCTGCGGCTGCTCGGTGGCGGCGGGCGGGAACCCGTAGCCCTGGGGGGTGCCGGGCGCCTGGGGCTGCTGCGGTGCCGGGGGCTGCTCCGTGCCGGCGGGCGGGAAGCCGTACCCCTGGGGCACCGCCGGCGCCTGGGGCTGGTCCGCGGAGGCGGGCGGGAAGCCGTGGCCCTGGGGCGGGCCGGCGGTGAACGCGGGCGGAAGCGGCGGCAGTTCACCACCGGATCCCCCGAAGGGAGTAGCCGCGGGGGCGTACGGTCCCGGGGCGGCCGGCGCGGGCGGAACCGCGATGCCGTCCGACGGCTCGGCAGTCCGCTCGTCCCTCGCCGTCGCGTCCGCCACCGGCGCGGGCACGGCAGGGGCCTGGACGGCTCCCGGGAAGCCGCCCGGTGCGCCGACGGGCGCGGGCTCCACGGACGGCCCGGCCGGGTGCGGTGCCTGCCCCGGGGCGTCGGCCGGTGCGCCGAACGCGCCAGGCATCCCCGGGGCGCCGGGCGGCGAGGGGATGGCCGACCCGCCACCGTGGACGGGCGAGGCGGCGTAGGCCGCCGGAATTCCGGGAGCGCCGGCCTGTGCGGGCACACCGACGGGGGTCGTGAACGGCACGGGGGAGTCGGCCGGTGCCGCAACGGCCGCCGGGGTACCCGGAGCGTCAGCCGGTACGGGGGCGTCGGCCGGCGCCGCGAAGGGCTCCGGAAGCGCGGGCAGGTCCTCCCGGACGGGAGCCGTCGGCTCGGCCGGGGTCGCCCCCGGGAGCGGGGCGTCGACGGCGGGCAGGCCCGGGGCGGCCGGTGCCGCGGGCGGAACCGGAGCATCGGCGAGCGAGGCCGCGTCCTCCGGGACGCCGTCTGCGGGCGCGGCGGGGAACTCCGCTCCGCCGAGCCCGGACGGGGCCTGGGCGCCCGCCGGTGCGGTTGCCGCCGGAGCCGCGGGCGGCGGCGGGACGGGGAAGGCCGGAGCGGCATCGGCGGGTGTGGCGGGGAGCCCCGGTGCACCGTCGCCGGCCGGGGTCGTGGTGCCTGCCGGTGCGGGTGCCGCCGGGGCCGCGGGCGGCTGGGTGGTGGGGAACTCAGTCCCGCTGTCGCCGGCCGGGGCGGCAGGGGCGGGGATCCCCGGTGTGTCGTCGCCTGCCGGGGTCGGGGTGCCTGCCGGTGCGGGTGCCGCCGGCGCCGCGTCGGAGGGCGCGGCGGGGAACTCCGCTCCGCCGAAGCCGGCGGGGGCCCGCGCGGGTACCGCAGGGGCTGCGGGCGGCTGGGCGGCAGGGAAGGCCGGAGCCGCGTCGACGGGTACGGGCTCACCTGCGGGCGTCGCTCCCGGGAACGCGCCCCCGGCCGCACCCGGCTGCGGGGCGGGTGCGGCGAGCGGCGCGGAAGCCCCGGGCGGCTGGGGGAGCGTGAACGGCCCGCCGGGCGCGGCAGCCGGGAACACGTCATCGGCCGACACGGACAGCGGCGGCACCGTGGGCACGGCGAACGGCGCGGCGGCGTCGGGCTGCACGGGCGCCGGGGCCGCCGTCGGCGCGGCGGCGGCGTCCGGCTCGGCCCCGGGGTGCGCCCCGGCCGACGCACCGGCACTGCCCCCGGCGGCATCGGCATCGGCATCGGCGCGCGGCCCCGGCGGAGCGATCCGCATCGTCGGCGGCGAGACCACCTCCGCCGGGTGGTGGGGTTCGAAGCCGCTGCCCTCGGGCAGCCCCGGCACTCCCGCGGCGGGCGCGGGCGGCGGGCTCTGCGTGTACCAGGCCGGCGGGGTGTAGTCGATGGTGAACTCGCCCGTCACATCGTGCTCCGCGTCGGACTGATCGTCCGTCGGGACATCCCACGTCCCGCCGCGCCTCTCGTTCCGATCGCCGGTCACTGATCCTCCTGGTCTGTTGAACACCGGTCAGGCGTCCACTTGAGACGCCGCGCCCGAGCTCAGCCTAATCGCGCTCCGTGCCCGAAGGCCCCGGAGGTCGCGCCCCCGTACGTCCTGCCTACAGGCCCCTCGGGGACCTGAGCAACCATCACCGCCGACCTGGCGGCCACCGCTCTCCCGCCCCTCCACCCGCGCCCGCCGGAGCGTTGACAGCGCGTCCGCGCCGCACCCGTACCTGCGGACCGGCACGGTCCGTCGGGACCGCCCCGAACAGGGCGCCATTTCCTTCCCCTTGCCCAGACGAACGCACCCGGCAGTTGGTTGCCGCGCACCGACCGCCACCCGCGCCCGCCGCGGCCGCGCCCGGCAACCCGCCGCCGAACGGCCCCGGCCAGCCTCTCCGACCGGGAGGAAGTCGCCCCCGCCCGTAACGCCTCCCCTCGCGTCCTGCTTCCCGGCCGCCCACTCCGCCGGGCGGCCTGTCCGCCCCACCCGTGCCGATCCGACTCACCGGCCCGCGCCCGCCTCCCCGGGCGAGCCCCGGGTGTTCGGGACCGAACCGGCCCACCCCGGCCCATCGCTGGGGCGCCCGCGCCCACCGGGCCGCAGCCGGCCCGGCTCACCGGCCCCGGCTGCCTCTCCGGGCGAGCCCCGGGTGGTCCGGGCCGAACCGGCTTGCCCCGGCCCATCGCTGGGGCGCCCGCGCCCACCGGGCCGCAGCCGGCCCGGCTCACTCCGTGCTCGCTGCCGGGTGACCGCGCCGACCGGGCCCCCGTCGGCCCGGCTCACCGGCCCCGGCCAACTCTCCGGGCGAGCGCCCGGCGCTGCGGGCCGAACCGGCCCGCTGCCGGGTGACCGCTTCCGCCGGGCCGCAGCCGGCCCGGCTCACCGGCCCCCGCCCGGGGCAGGACCGGGTGAGTCGTCGCCGGACCGGTTCTGCCGGGCGACCGCCCCGGAGCGCTCCGGGCGATGGCATCGCGTGCTCCCGCCCCCCAGCCCGGACTTCGTCCGCCGGCCGACCCGAGATCCGGAGCGCCCAGGCCGGGTGACCCCCGTGCCCGGTCCGTCCCCGCTGTGAGCCGGCCGGTTCCACCTGCCCGGACCGGGCGTCGCCCAGCCGGCCGCCCCTCCGGAAGCCCGGTCGCCGCCCCCTTCAGTCGATCCGCCGTGCCACCCCCAGCAGTCCCGTCTCCGTCTCCGTCCCCTCGGTCCGGACGAACGTCCGGTCCCGGCGCGTGCACCACAGCGTCACCCCGTCCCCCAGCGTCGGCAGCGAGTCCACCGCCGGGCCCGGCAGCCGCATCAGCGCGCCCACCCGTTCCGCCTCCTCCGGGGACACCCGCTGCACCCCCACCAGCGCCGAGTCCCGCAGCAGCCGCGGCGCCGCCGGGCTCAGGTACGGCAGCAGGGTCAGGACCGACTGCCATGGCCCCGCCGCCACCCGCCCGCGCGGCGGACGCATCCCGCAGTCCCGGACCACCAGCACCGGACTCCCCGCCGACGCGCTCTGCGGCGGCACCCGGCCCACGTCGTGCAGGGTCACGCGCTGCTGCCCGTCGCCGGCCGCCCGGGCCAGCGCGGACCACACCGGCGCGCGCCCCGTCTCCACCGCGATCCGGGCCCCCGTGCCCGCCGTGCGCAGGGCCAGCACCTGGGCCGTCCACAGGCCGCCGACCAGCGTCACCTCGTACGGGACGGGCCGGTTCACGCCCAGCACCGCCGGCCGCCCCCCGGCGTCCACGCCGATGACGACCCCGTCGTCGCCGACGGGCAGCCCGAGCCCGTCCAGGTCCGCCGCCGGGACCACGTGCCGTCCCCGGCGCGGGCCGAGCAGCCCGAACCCGCCCCGTGCCGGTCCCGCGCCCCTCATCGCGCACCTCCCAGCGGCAGCGAGGCCAGCAGTCCCGGCACCTGCTCCCGGTCCAGCCGGACCAGCCCGGCCCGCACGCCCCGCGCCGTCCTCTCCAGCTCCCGCCGGGCCGCCGTCAGTTCTTCGTCACCGCGCGCCGTCACCCGAACGTGTCCCGTCAGCGTCACCCCCTGCCGCCCGGCCGGGGCCATCGTCAGGCTGAAGTTCGTCGCCAGTGCGGGCAACGAGGTCAGCAGCGCCACGAACTGGGGCAGCGCGGCCCCGGAACCGCCCAGCCGCGGCCAGCGGGCCAGCCAGTACGTGGTGTGGCTCCGGCCGTCGCAGCGCCAGGTCCGCGGGGTCTCCTCCGTGCGCCGCCCGCTGCCCGCCGGCCGCCCGGACCGGGCGGCCGCCGACGGGTCGGCGCACGAGGAGGTGGCCAGCGCGCCCGCCAGCTCCTGCTCCGAGAGCACCGCGGCACGGAACCCCGCCCCCGTCAGCCGGCTCGCCAGCTGGTCCGCCGCCCGCACCACACAGCGCTGCGCCCCCAGCAGACCGCCGCCGCGCGCGGCGACCGCCTCGGGGCACAGCTCCGGGTCCAGCTTGAGGGCGATCCACGTCAGCCGCACCGCCGGAGTCCCCGTCCGGGCCTGGAGCGGGGCGTAGTTGAGCGTCGCCGTGGACCGGGCGGGCAGGTGCGGGGCCGGGGCCGGCCGGGTGTGCTGCACCACCTGCGCCGACTCCAGCCGGATCCCGTCCACCTCAAGGACGTCCCGCACCGCGGACAGCGGCAGCGGCCGCTCCGTGCGCTCCGGCCGCAGCGCGGTGGCCTCCGCGTCCACGCGGACCACCGCCGTCAGGAAGGTCCCGTCGCCGACCAGTCCGACCGGCCGCCGCCCCCGTCCCCCGAAGGCCGCGGTCCGCAGCGCCGGATCGGCCTCCACCAGCGGTGCCAGCCCCGGCTCGGTGCCCTCGGGCAGGACGAACGACGCGGCCCTGCGCCGCCGGGCGCGCAGCGCGAGCGCGCCCCCGATCCACTCGGGCAGCGAGCGCCGGCGGCGCCGTACCACCGCGAGCAGCACCAGGGCCAGCGCCGCTGCGGCGGCGGGCACCAGCAGCAGCGGCTCCGTCACCCAGGCCACGAGCAGCGCGGCGGCGGCGAGTTGCAGCAGGACGAGCTGTTGCAATCGGAACGGACCGACCCGGCCGGGGTCCGGCCGCAGGCGCAGCGCGACCCCGGCGCGTGCGGGCGCGGCCGCGGCCGCCCGCAGCGCCGTCGCGGTGTCCGGCACCGCCCCACCTCCCCGAACCCGAGGGTGGGACAGGGGAGTCCGGCCGAGGGCAGACCATGGCCGCCCGACCCCGGAACCTCCCCCTCCACCCCAACTTCCCTTGAACGTCAAGCCGAGAAGGGTCCGGCGGGGCACCGCTCGACCCTCTCGGCCCGCTCGGTGTCCGCTGACCCTCCGTCACGAGGCATAGTAGGGCCCCGGTCCGACAACCAGGCCCCGCCAACCGGGCCGTGCGGGGAGGAGCAGGCGGTTCATGGCATCCCGACGCGACGAGCTCAATGCGTACACCTTTGCGAAGCGGCGCACGGTGGCCGCCTTCCTCCAGCCCTCCGTCACCGGCACCGAGGAGGGCGCGCCCCGCCCGCTGCGCACCCTCCTGCCCGGGCTCGTCGCCGGCGCCCTCCTGGTCTCCGGCTCCGGGGCCTGGGGCCTCCTGTCGCCACAGGCGCCCAAGGGATGGGACACGGCCGGAGCCATGGTCATCGTCGGCAAGCAGTCGACGACCCGGTACGTGGTCCTGCCCACCACGGTGAACGGCACCCCGCAGAACCGGCTGCACCCCGTGCTGAACCTGGCCTCCGCCCGCCTCCTCCTCGACCCGCAGAACTCCGGGAAGGTGTTCCACATCGACGACGCGGTGCTGGACGCGGGCGAACCCCCGCGCGGCCCCGTCATCGGCATCCCGTACGCCCCCGACCGCCTCCCCGCGAAGGCGGACGCCGCCAAGGCCAAGCGCTGGGCCGTCTGCCAGCGGCCCGGCGGCAACGGCCGCGGCGTGCAGACGGCGGCCTTCGTCCTCGCCGACCGCGAGGCGGGCCTGCTGGACGACGCCCACCGCACCACCGACACCCAGGTGCTGTACGTGCGCGGCGCCGACGGCGCGGGGGAGCGCTTCCTGGTCGACTCGACCGGTACGAAGTACCGGCTCCCCGGGGGACGGCCGGACTCGGGCACCCTGACCACGGCCCTCGTCGGCCCCGGGGCCACCCCCCAGCCCGTCACCGAGGAGTGGCTGGCCACCCTGGACACGGGGGACGACCTCGGCTTCCCGCACCTGCCCGGCACCGCGGGCGCCCCCGCCGCCGCCCCGGAGCTCGGCAGCGCGGCGAACCGGGTCGGCATGGTGCTGAGCGCCCAGACCGGCTCGGGCACCCAGTACTTCGTCGTGCTGCCCGACCGCATCGCCTGGGTCTCCGAGTTCGTCGCCCGGCTGCTGATCGCCGCCCCCGCGTCCGGCGGCCTCGGCATGCACGGCAGGGCCCGCGAGGTCGACCTGCAGGCCCTGCGGACCAGCCCGGACGCCCCCCGCTTCGAGGACCGGGTCCGCTGGCCCGGCAAGCACGTCACCCAGGTCAACCGCACCACGGCCGCCTCCGGCGCCGCGCCCGCGGCGGCGCGGCGCGACACCGTCTGCAACGTCCTGCGCTCCGTCGACGGCCGGGGCACCCCGACGCTGAGCACCTGGGCCGGGACCGGCTTCCCCGTCGACATCACCGCCAGCGGCACCGGCTCGTACGTCACCCCCGGCACGGGCCTGCTCTACACCCAGGTCCAGGGCCGCCGGGCCGAAGCCGGCGGGGCCCTGTTCCTGGTCACCGACACCGGCCTGCGGTACGCCGTCCAGGCCAACGGCGACAGCGACGCCGAGCGGTCGGGGACCGGGGCCCGCGACCCGCGGGCCCCGGGCGGCACGGGCGACGGCCGGCCCGAACCCGGCCAGGCGCAGGCCCGGCTCGGCTACGGCGGGATCGTCCCGGCCCTGGTACCCATCGCCTGGTCGGAGTTCCTCTCCAAGGGGCCCCGGCTGGACACCAACGCGGCCCGCCAGCCGCAGGGCTCCTGAGGGAGGTGACCACCGTGCCCCACCAGCCCTTGTCCGCCGCCGCCCCGCGGGCGGCCGCCGTCCTCGCCCTCGCCCTCGCCCTCGCCGCTGCGCCCGGCGGCCCCGCGCACGCCCTCTCCGCCCCGCAACGGTCCGCCCCCGTTCGCTCCGCCCAAGCCCGGCCCGAGCACGGGCCTCCGGCCCGCCCCCGGCCGGCCCGGCCCCGCCCCGCGCACCCGCAGGACCCGGCCGGCACGGGCGAGTGCACCTTCCCCATGCGGAAGCAGATCGCCGACCGCCCCTGGGCCCTCCAGCGGCTCACCTTCGACGCCCTGTGGGCGCGGACCAGGGGCAGGGGCGTACGGGTCGCGGTCATCGACAGCGGAGTCGACCGCGCCAACCCCCAGCTGACCGGAGCCCTCGACACCGGCGCGGGCCGGGACTTCCTCGACCCCGGGAGCGACGGCACCCGCGACACCGTCGGGCACGGCACCAAGGTCGCCGGACTGATCGCGGCCCGTCCCCGGCCGGGCACCGGATTCGTGGGCCTGGCCCCCGAGGCCACCGTCATCCCCATCCGGCAGAACGACGGACGCGGCGGGGCCGACCCGGCCGTCCTCGCCCGGGCCATCGACCACGCCGTCGACCGGGGCGCCCGGGTCATCAACATCTCCCAGGACACGACCGCCCCCCCGGCCGCCGGCTCCGCCCTCGCCACGGCCCTCCGGCGGGCCCTGAGGGAGGCCGTGGTCGTCGCCTCCGCCGGCAACGACGGACTGAGCGGCCTCGCGCGCAGGACCTACCCCGCGGCCTTCCCCGGTGTCCTCGCCGTCGCCGCCTCCGACCGCAACAACGAACGGGCCGCCTTCTCCCAGCCCGGCGACTTCATCGGCGTGGCCGCCCCCGGCGTCGACATGGTCTCCACCGTCCCCGGCTTCGGCCAGTGCCTCGACAACGGCACCAGCTTCTCCGCCCCCTACGTCGCCGGGGTCGCCGCCCTGCTGCGCGCCGCGCACCCGGAGTGGACCGTCCAGGAGGTGGTGTGGCAGATCCAGAACACCGCCGAGCGCTCCGTCAACGGCCGTGACGACTACGTGGGGTGGGGCGTGGTGGACCCCGTACGGGCGGTCACCGAGGACCGCGGGAGGCCCGGACCCCCCGTCCCGGACCCGGGCCCGCCCCCGGCGGCCGCCCCGGAGGCCGTGCCGCTGCGGCCCGCCGGCGCGGCCCGGGAGCGCGACGAGCGGATCGCCACCTACGCCCTGGGCCTCACCGGGCTCCTCGTCGCGGTCATCGCCGTGACCGCCGCGGTCGTCCGCGAGGCCCGCCGCCGGAGTCCGCGCTGAGGGCCGCGCACGCCGCCGCCGCGGACCACGGAACCGAACGCACACCCGGAACACGCGCACCAGAACCCCCAACCGAGAAGTGAGGAGCTTCGGATGACCGACACCTTCGGACTCGCCGACGATCCGGTCGTCAAGGCGGCCGACAGGATCTCCCGGACGGCCGACGCCGTGACCTCCCAGGCGCGCGAGCTGGCCGACATCCTGGCCACCGCCGGCGCGGGCTGGACCGGCGTCGGCGCCGGCGGGTTCACCAGGGCCCAGGCCGACCTGAACCTCGACCACGACGAGATCCGCCGCCTGCTCGGCGTGCTGCACCACGCCGTCGCGCAGACCAAGAGCCTCACCAACGCGCAGGACGAGGAGGTGCGGGCGGCGTTCGGCTCGGTCGGAGCCGGCCACGGCGGCGGCCGCTCGGGCCTCGACCGCCTCTGACACCCGCCCGCGCACGACAGCTCCAGCCCCCCCAGCCGAAGGAGAACAGCATGTCCGGCAACGACGGCCACACCCGGGTCCGGTACGAGAGCGTCCAGCAGATGGCGGACCGCATCCGCGTCGTCTCCAGGAACATCCTCAAGGACCTGGACGAGATGGAGGCGGCCGTGAAGGTGGTCACGGACACCTGGGACGGCGAGGCCCACCGGGAGTACG
The DNA here is from genome assembly GCF_040701585.1 of Streptomyces sp. NPDC093801. Lineage (NCBI taxonomy): Bacteria > Bacillati > Actinomycetota > Actinomycetes > Kitasatosporales > Streptomycetaceae > Streptomyces > Streptomyces sp. NPDC093801. Next base: position 73,734 of record NZ_JBFBDP010000034.1, read on the forward strand.
TCGCCCTGCAGAGGAAGTACCACGCCCGCGCCGACCACATGCAGAAGCAGCTGGAGGCCGTCGCCCGGCTCATCGAGCGCGGCAAGGGCGACTACCGCGCCACCGACGTCAAGGCCTCCCGCCTGTTCACCGAGGCCTTCTGAGCCGCCGGCCCCGCGCACGGCGTACGAAGGGGGCGCGCCCGCACCCGGGCGCGCCCCCTTTTCGACGTACGTGGACCACCGGCCTCAGGTGAGGTCGAACTCCCCGTCCCGGGCCCCGAGGACGAACGCCTCCCACTCGGCCGCCGTGTAGCGCAGCACCGTGTCACGGTCCAGCGAGGACCGCATCGCCACCGCGCCCTCGGGCAGCTTGGCGATCTCGACGCGCTCCTCGTCCGGGCTGGTCCCGGGCGGGCCCTGCCATTCGACGCCGCTGATGTCGAGCGCGTACAGCTCGTCCTTCTCCTGCTGGGTGCCCATGATGCGGCCCTTCCCGTCGGTCGTGCGGTGCTGCTCGGTCTTCGCAGCCGATTATCTGCGCAAGCCGGCCGCCCGGGGCCGTTTCCGCCGTGAACGAAACCCCCGGCTCCGGCCACCGCGCCGGACCGGCGCCGGCTACGGCCCCGGCATCCGGCCCAGCTGCACCAGCGAGGTGCCGCGCCTGCGGGAGACGTGGTGGCCGCGGCCCGGGGGCATCGGGCGGGGGCGGACCCGGCCGAGCAGGTCGCCCTCGGACGGATCGCCCGACAGCACCACGCCCTGCGCGCCCAGCTCCCCGAGCCGCTGGAGGAACGGCTCGTACAGGGCCCGGGAGGCCCCCGCCGTACTGCGTGCGACGACGAACCGGACGCCGGTGTCCCGGGCGAAGGGCAGGAACTCCACCAGCGGCGCCAGCGGATTGCCCTGGCTCGTGGCCACCAGGTCGTAGTCGTCGATCACGACGAACACGTCCGGACCCGTCCACCAGCTGCGGTCCCGCAGCTGGCGCGGGGTGACGTCGGGGGGCGGCTGCCGGCGCGCGAACACCCCGGCCAGCGCCTCCATGTGCATCCCCAGGGAGCCCGCGGTCGGCGCGTACTCCAGCAGGTGCTCCTCCGGCAGCGCCCCCAGCAGGCCGCGCCGGTAGTCCCCGACCACCAGCTTCGCCCGCTCCGGGGGGTACCGCTCGGCGATCCGCCGCGCGATCAGCCGCAGCAGGTTCGTCTTGCCCGACTCGCTCTCGCCGAACACCAGGAAGAAGGGGTCCGACTCGAAGTCGACGAACACCGGCTCCAGCGCCGTCTCGTCGATGCCGATGGCGATCCCGCGCTCGGGGAACTCCCCGCCCTTGGGCAGCCGGTCGCAGTGCACCACCCGCGGCAGCAGCCGTACGCCCGGAGCCGGGGGACCCGACCACCCCGCCCGCACCCCGGCCACGAACTCCGCCGTCGCCCGCGAGAGGCCGTCCGCGTCGTGCCCGCCGTCGGCGCGCGGCAGCGCTCCCAGGAAGTGCAGCCCCTCCGGCACCTGCCCGCGGCCCGGCATCCCCGCGGGCACGTTCGCCGCGACCCGGCGGTCGAACTCCGAGTCCATGACGTCGCCCAGCCGCAGCTCCAGCCGCCCCGCCAGCTGGTCCTTCAGAGCGGCCCGCACCTCCATGTACCGGGCCGCCGTCACCACCACGTGCACGCCGTAGCCCAGACCGCGCGCGGCGACGTCCGTGACCACCTGCTCCAGGCCCTCGTACTCGCTGCGGAACGGGCCCCAGCCGTCGACGACCAGGAACACGTCGCCCCACGCCTCGCCCGGCAGCCCGCCCGCCGCCCGCTCGCGCCGGTAGTCGGCCATCGAGCCGATCCCGTTCGCCCGGAAGAACTCCTCGCGGCGGTCCAGGATCCCCGCCACCTCCGCGACCGTGCGCCGCACCCGCTCCGGATCCAGCCGCGAGGCGATCCCGCCGACGTGCGGCAGCTCCGCCACCGCCGACATCCCGCCGCCGCCGAAGTCCAGCCCGTAGAACTGCACCTCGCACGGGGTGTGGGTGAGCGCGAACGCCGAGATCAGCGTCCGCACCAGCACCGACTTGCCCGACTGCGGGCCGCCCACCACCAGCAGGTGTCCCGCCGCCCCCGAGAAGTCCTGGTGGAGCACCTCGCGCCGTTGCTCGAACGGCTTGTCGACCAGCCCGAGCGGCACCACCAGCCCGCCCGGCCGCAGCCGGCCCTCCGCGTGCGGCCGGCCCTCCGCGTGCGGCCCGCCCTCCGCCGGCCGGTCCGCCTCCGGCAGCAGCCGGTCCAGCGAGGGCGCCCGGTCCAGCGGCGGCAGCCACACCTGGTGCGCGGGCACACCCTGCCCCTCCAGCCGCCCCACGACCACGTCGAGCACCGTGTCCGCGAGCGCGTCCTCGTCCCGCCCCGGCCGCACCGCCGGGCCCGGGCCCCGCTCCGCGTGCACCACCGGCACCGGGGCCGCCGTGAACCGCACCGGCCGCCGCTCCACCGGGTACGGCCCCGCCGACGGCTCCCGCCCGCCCGCGCGGTGGACGCCCGAGACGTACGCCGCCTTGAACCGCGTCATCCCGTCCGTGCCGGACTTCAGGAAGCCCGAACCGGGCACCGGCGGCAGGCGGTAGGCGTCCGGCACCCCGATCGCCGTCCGCGACTCCGCCGCCGAGAAGGTCCGCAGACCGATCCGGTACGAGAGGTACGTGTCCAGGCCGCGCAGCCTGCCCTCCTCCAGCCGCTGCGAGGCCAGCAGCAGGTGCACCCCCAGCGAACGGCCGATCCGGCCGATCCGGACGAACATGTCGATGAAGTCGGGCTTCGCCGACAGCAGCTCGCTGAACTCGTCGATGACCAGCACCAGCGAGGCCAGCGGATCCAGCGGCGCCCCGGCCGCACGCGCCCTCTCGTAGTCGTGGACGTTCGCGAAGCCGCCCGCCGCACGCAGCAGCTCCTGGCGGCGCTGGAGCTCGCCGCGGATCGAGTCGCCCATCCGGTCGACCAGCGTCAGGTCGTCCGCCAGGTTCGTGATCACCGCCGCGACGTGCGGCAGCCGCCCCATGCCCGAGAAGGTGGCGCCGCCCTTGAAGTCCGCCAGGACGAAGTTCAGCGTCTCCGAGGAGTGCGTCACCGCCAGACCCAGCACCAGCGTCCGCAACAGCTCCGACTTGCCCGAACCGGTCGCGCCCACGCACAGCCCGTGCGGGCCCATCCCCTCCAGCGCCGCCTCCTTCAGGTCCAGCACCACCGGCGCGCCGTCCTCGCCCACGCCGATCGGCACCCGCAGCCGCTCCCCGGCCGGCCTCGGCCGCCAGGTCCGGGACACGTCGACCCGCGCCGCGTCACCCAGGTCCAGCAGGTCGGTGAAGTCCAGGTTCGCCAGCAGCGGCTCGTCGTCCCCGCCACCCGTCCGCAGCGGCGCCAGCTGCCGGGCCAGGGCCTCCGCCGCCGGAAGCGACAGGGCGTCCGGCACCCCCTCGTACACGGCCCCGGCCCCCGACTCCAGCCGCAGCCGCCCCGGCCGCACCACCACCGACAGCCCGCCCCTCGGCCCGTCGGGCCCGCCCGCGGCCACCTCGACGACGGTCACGCCCTGCAGCCCCTCGGCCCCCGCGAACACCGAGTCCGGCGGCACCGTCCCCCCGTCGAGGACCACCACCAGGTGCGGCCGGTCCGGCAACGGCGCCGCCTCCCGCCCGAACCGCGGCCGCCCCTCCAGCCGGGCCCCCAGCAGCCCCTCCAGCTCGCCGAGGTCGTCGCCGAACAGCCGCTTCGTGCCGGCCCCGTCCACCTGCCCGGGCACCTGCGCGTGCGGCAGCCACTTCACCCAGTCCCACGAGGGCACCGCCCCCGGCCCCGCCACCACACCGACCACCAGGTCCTCGGGGGAGTGCAGCGTCACCAGCTGCGCCACCATCGCCCGCACCACCCCGCGCGCCGGCTCCGCCTCCCCGGAGACCACCACGTGGTAGAACGCCCGGAGCGACACCGCCACCGGCAGCCCGTCCAGCGAGGAGTGCACCCGCAGGAATCGCTGCATCGCCCCGGCCGCCAGCGGCTCCAGCTCGTCCACCGGAGCCGTGTCGGGAGCCACCAGCGGGGTCGCCAGCCGCTGCGCGCCCAGCCCCAGCCGGGCCTGCCCGAAGTCCGCGTCCCCGGCCCGCCGCTCCCACAGCCGCGAGCCCTCCGCCACCACCGACCACAGCTGGTCCGGATCCGGGTGCAGGTACAGCTGGGCGTCGCGCTGCGCCCGCGCGGTCGCCCGCACCCGGCGGCGCGTCCGCGCGAGGTATCCGAGGTAGTCCCGCCGCACCTCCGCCACGTGCCCCTGCGTACCGCGCCGGTGGCGCACCAGCTGGGCCACGACCATCCCCACCGTGGACGCCAGCATCAGCACGCCCATGACCCGCAGCAGCGGGCCCCCGGTCCCGGAGAAGAAGAAGACGGCCGAGGACCCCACCCCCAGCATCGGCAGGAGCTGCATCAGCAGTCCCTCCTGCTGCCCCCGCGGAAGCACCGGGGGAGCCTCCAGGCGTAACTCGTCCGAGGGAACCCCGGGCGGCAGCGACCTGGGCGGCCGCTTGACGACGATCTGGCTCACCGGAACACCACTCCCTCGCAGGCGGAAGGGCGCCGCGACCGCCGCCCCCGTCCCGTCCCCGGCCGGGACGACCCGCACCCCGGCCCCGGACGCGGCGGCGATCCTAGTGGCCGCCGCCGCCCCCCCGCCCGCCCCGCTACGGTGGCGCGCGCACCACGCGCACCCACCCGTGCGCTCCAGCGGACCGGCCGCCCCGGCGGGCGCCGAACAGAGGGGTCACCCAGGTGAACACGGCCGAGTCGACCGGATTCCGCAGGATCACCGTCGTGGCACCCGACGGCCGCGTCGACGTCGCCCTCCCGGAGGACGTCGAGGTCGCCGACCTCTGCCCCGAGCTCCTGCGCCTCACCGGCCTGACCCAGCCCGTCGGCGCCCCCGCCGGCTTCCACCTCGTACGCCGCACCGGCACCGTCCTCGACGGCGCCCGCACCCTCGCCGACCAGCGGGTCCTCGACGGCGAGGTGCTCGGCCTGCGCCCCTTCGCCGAGTCCCTCCCGCCCGCCGTCTTCGACGACGTCTGCGACGCCGTCGCCTCCGCCGTCACCCGCGACCGGCACCGCTGGAGCGAGGACATGCTCCGCGAGGCGGGCCTGGCCGGCGCCGCCGTGCTGCTCGTCCTGCTCGCCCTCGTCCTCTGGTACGCCGACCCCGTCCGCCACGACATGCACGGCCTGCCCGGGGCCATCGCCGCAGCCACGGGCGTCCTGCTCACCGCCGCCGCCGCGGTGCGCGCCCGCGTCTACCGCGACCGGGGCGCCGCCACCGCCCTCGGCCTGGCCGGACTGCCGCACCTGCTGATCGCCGGCTCAGGGATCGCGGCCGCCGGTCCCGGCCAGGGACCCGGCCGCCTCCAGTTCCTCCTCGGCTGCGCCTGCGTCCTCGTCGCCGCCGTCGCCCTGACCGCGCTCGCCCCGCACGGGGACGCCCCCTTCGTCGCGGCCGCCCTCCTCGCCGCCACCGGGACCCTCGCCGCCTTCGCCGCCCTCGCCACGGGGGCCTCCGCCACCGCCACCGCCGCCGTCTGCGCACCCGCCGCCATCGGGGCGGTAGCCTTCCTGCCCGGCCTCGCCGCCCGCACCGCCCGCCTGCCCATCGGCTACGCCGCCCCGCGGAGCGCCGCCCCCGGCCACGAGGACCCGGACCGCCACCCGTCCGACCCGTACGGCGACCACCCCGGCGACGGCCTCCCCGACCCGGGCGCCCCGCTCGACGCCGAGGACGTCGCCGCCCGGGCCCGCCGGGGCCACGAGACGCTCCTCGGCCTGGCCGGGGGCTGCGCGGCCGTCACCGTCGGCGCCGCCGCCGTCCTCGGCTTCTCCTCCGACCCCTGGGGCCGCCTGCTGGCCCTGGCCGCCGGCCTGGCCATGCTGCTGCGCGCCCGCCTGTTCCGCTCCACCGCGCAGGTGGCCTGCGCCCTCGCCGCCGGCCTCGCGGCCACCGGCCTGCTCGTCCTGGGCCTCGCCCTGCACGCCCCCGCCCCCGGCCCCGCCGGCCCGGGCCTGCGTACGGTCTGGCTCTCGGCCGCCGTCGCCGCCGGCGCGGCCCTCCTCGCCGGAATCTCGTTTGTCATCCCCCGTACCGGCCTGTCACCCTTCTGGGGAAGGCTGCTCGACCTCACCGAGGCCGCGGTCCTGCTCGCCCTGGTCCCGCTGGCCCTGGCCGTGCTCGACGTCTACGGCCGCGCCCGGTCTCTCACCAGCTGAGACGCCGAGTCCCGGCAGCCTGGTACGCTGTGTGACGGCCGTTTGTGTACGCGCCCCCGGAACCCTCTGGAGGCTGCGCTCAGCGGACCCCGCCTCCCGAGTCACGGAAGCTCCCCAGAGAATTCGACCTGGGGCACTCGGTGGCCACGAAGACCCATACGAGGAGTAAGCGTGCCGCTCGACGCCGCTACGAAGAAGCAGATCATCGCCGAATTCGGTGCCAAGGAGGGCGACACCGGCTCTCCCGAGGTCCAGGTCGCGATGCTGTCCCGCCGCATCTCGGACCTGACCGAGCACCTCAAGACCCACAAGCACGACCACCACTCCCGTCGTGGTCTGCTGATCCTGGTCGGCCAGCGCCGCCGCCTGCTGCAGTACCTGGCCAAGAAGGACATCCAGCGCTTCCGTACGCTGGTCGAGCGCCTCGGCATCCGCCGCGGTGCGGCCGGCGCCAAGTAAGCACACTGTGAAGGGAGCGGTTCCCACACCGATGGGGCCGCTCCCTTTGCCGTACGTGCGCGACCTGCCCGACGCTTTGTAGGCTGGGACACAGCGCACAACTGAAGAGGAGGAGCGCCCTCCCTACGCCGCCGGTCCTCGGTAGTGGCATCCGGAAAGCCCCCCACGGAGGGGCCGAGAACCGGGTGCTTCGATCGAAGACCGGCCCGCACGCCAGGAGCGCTTCTCCGCAACCGTCCTCCACCACACGGGTGGCCGGGCGGACGTCCTCCACCACACGGGTGGCGGACGGAGACGACGAAAATGGAGAAAACGCTAGTGGAGAACGAGACCCACTACGCCGAAGCCGTGATCGACAACGGTTCCTTCGGCACCCGCACCATCCGCTTCGAGACGGGCCGCCTCGCCCGCCAGGCCGCCGGCTCCGCCGTCGCCTACCTGGACGACGACACGATGGTGCTCTCCGCGACCACCGCGTCGAAGAAGCCCAAGGACCAGCTCGACTTCTTCCCCCTGACGGTCGACGTCGAGGAGCGGCAGTACGCCGCGGGCAAGATCCCCGGCTCCTTCTTCCGCCGCGAGGGCCGCCCCTCCGAGGACGCGATCCTCACCTGCCGCCTGATCGACCGCCCGCTGCGCCCCTCCTTCAAGAAGGGCCTGCGCAACGAGATCCAGGTCGTCGCCACCGTCATGGCGCTCAACCCCGACCACCTGTACGACGTCATCGCGATCAACGCCGCGTCCGCGTCCACGCAGCTGGCCGGCCTGCCCTTCTCCGGCCCGATCGGCGGCGTCCGCGTCGCGCTGATCAAGGGCCAGTGGGTGGCCTTCCCGACGCACACCGAGCTCGAGGACGCCGTCTTCGACATGGTCGTCGCGGGCCGCGTCCTGGAGGACGGCGACGTCGCGATCATGATGGTCGAGGCCGAGGCCACCGAGCAGACCATCGCCCTGGTCAAGGGCGGCGCCGAGGCGCCGACCGAGGAGATCGTGGCCGCCGGCCTCGAGGCCTCGAAGCCCTTCATCAAGGTCCTGTGCAAGGCCCAGGCCGACCTGGCCGCCAAGGCCGCCAAGCCCGAGGGCGAGTTCCCGGTCTTCCTGGACTACCAGGACGACGTGTACGAGGCCCTCGCGGCCGCCGTCAAGGGCGAGCTCTCCCAGGCGCTGACCATCGCGGGCAAGCAGGACCGCGAGGCCGAGCTGGACCGCGTCAAGGACATCGCCGCCGAGAAGCTCCTCCCGGCCTTCGAGGGCCGCGAGAAGGAGATCTCCGCCGCCTACCGCAGCCTCACCAAGGCCCTGGTGCGCGAGCGCGTCATCAAGGACAAGGTCCGCATCGACGGCCGCGGCCTGACCGACATCCGCACGCTGGCCGCCGAGGTCGAGGCCATCCCGCGCGTGCACGGCTCGGCGCTGTTCGAGCGTGGCGAGACCCAGATCCTGGGCGTCACCACCCTCAACATGCTCCGCATGGAGCAGCAGCTGGACACCCTCTCCCCGGTGACCCGCAAGCGCTACATGCACAACTACAACTTCCCGCCGTACTCCGTCGGCGAGACCGGCCGCGTCGGCTCCCCGAAGCGCCGCGAGATCGGCCACGGCGCGCTCGCCGAGCGCGCGATCGTGCCGGTCCTGCCGACCCGCGAGGAGTTCCCCTACGCGATCCGCCAGGTGTCCGAGGCCCTCGGCTCCAACGGTTCGACGTCCATGGGCTCCGTCTGCGCCTCCACCATGTCGCTGCTGAACGCCGGTGTGCCGCTCAAGGCCCCCGTCGCCGGCATCGCCATGGGCCTGATCTCCCAGGAGATCGACGGCAAGACGCACTACGTCGCCCTCACCGACATCCTCGGTGCGGAGGACGCCTTCGGCGACATGGACTTCAAGGTCGCCGGCACCAAGGAGTTCGTCACCGCCCTCCAGCTCGACACCAAGCTGGACGGCATCCCGGCCTCCGTCCTGGCCGCGGCCCTCACCCAGGCCCGTGACGCCCGCCTCCACATCCTCGACGTGATGATGGAAGCGATCGACACGCCGGACGAGATGTCCCCGAACGCCCCGCGGATCATCACCGTCAAGATCCCGGTGGACAAGATCGGTGAGGTCATCGGCCCCAAGGGCAAGATGATCAACCAGATCCAGGAGGACACCGGCGCCGAGATCACGATCGAGGACGACGGCACCATCTACATCGGTGCCGCCGACGGCCCGGCCGCCGAGGCCGCCCGCTCCACGATCAACGCGATCGCCAACCCGACCATGCCGGAGGTCGGCGAGCGGTACCTGGGCACGGTCGTCAAGACCACCACCTTCGGTGCCTTCGTCTCCCTCATGCCCGGCAAGGACGGCCTGCTGCACATCTCGCAGATCCGCAAGCTCGCCGGTGGCAAGCGCGTGGAGAACGTCGAGGACGTGCTCGCGGTCGGCACCAAGGTGCAGGTCGAGATCGCCGAGATCGACCAGCGCGGCAAGCTCTCCCTGGTCCCCGTGATCGAGGGCGAGGACGCCGCCGAGGCTGACAAGGACGACTCCGACAAGTGACGTCGCGTAGTTCCCGTGTGACGGCCCGCCCCTCTTCGGAGGGGCGGGCCGTCGCCCGTACCCAAACCCTCCTCAAGGGCGAGAACGGCATCGGCACCGTCCGGCGCACCGTCCTCCCCGGCGGACTGCGCGTCGTCACCGAGACGCTGCCGTCCGTGCGCTCCGCCACCTTCGGCATCTGGGCGAACGTCGGCTCCCGCGACGAGACGCCCGCCCTGAACGGGGCCACCCACTACCTGGAGCACCTCCTCTTCAAGGGCACCGCCCAGCGCACCGCCCTCGACATCTCCTCCGCGATCGACGCGGTCGGCGGCGAGATGAACGCCTTCACGGCGAAGGAGTACACCTGCTACTACGCCCGGGTGCTCGACACCGACCTGCCGCTGGCCATCGACGTGGTCTGCGACATGCTCACCGGCTCGCTGATCCGCGAGGAGGACGTCGACGCCGAGCGCGGGGTCATCCTCGAAGAGATCGCGATGACCGAGGACGACCCGGGCGACATGGTCCACGACCTGTTCGCGCACACGATGTACGGGGACTCGCCGCTGGGCCGCCCCGTCCTCGGCACCGTCGAGACCATCAACGCCCTCGGCGCGGACCGCATCCGCCGCTTCTGGAAGAAGCACTACGACCCCACCCACCTGGTCGTGGCCGCCGCCGGCAACGTCGACCACGCCAAGGTCGTGCGCCAGGTCCGCGCGGCCTTCGAGCGGGCCGGCGCGCTCAAGCACACCGACGCCCTGCCCCTCGGCCCCCGCACCGGCACCCGGCGCATCCGCACCGCCGGCCGCGTCGACCTGGTCGGCCGCAAGACCGAGCAGGCCCACGTGGTCCTCGGCATGCCCGGCCTGGCCCGCACCGACGACCGCCGCTGGGCCCTCGGCGTCCTGAACACCGCCCTCGGCGGCGGCATGTCCTCCCGGCTCTTCCAGGAGGTCCGCGAGAAGCGCGGCCTGGCCTACAGCGTGTACTCGTACACCTCCGGCTTCGCCGACACCGGCCTCTTCGGCGTCTACGCCGGCTGCCGGCCCAGCCAGGTCCACGACGTGCTGAGGATCTGCCGCGACGAGCTCGACAAGGTCGCCTCCGAAGGACTCACCGACGAGGAGATCCGGCGCGCCGTCGGCCAGCTCTCCGGCTCCACCGTCCTCGGCCTGGAGGACACCGGCGCGATCATGAACCGCATCGGCAAGAGCGAGCTGTGCTGGGGCGACCAGATGTCGGTCGACGACATGCTCTCCCGCATCTCCGAGGTGACCCCGGACGACGTCCGCGAGGTCGCCCGGGATGTACTGGCCCAGCGGCCCTCGCTCGCCGTGGTCGGCCCGCTCAAGGAGAAGCAGGCGGCCCGCCTGGACGAAGCGGTCGCCTAGTTCCGTTCGGAGTGAAGGAAACAAGCATGAGCAAGCTGCGCGTGGCAGTCCTCGGCGCCCGGGGCCGCATCGGCTCCGAGGCCGTCAAGGCCGTCGAGGCCGCCGAGGACATGGAGCTGGTGGCGGCCCTCGGCCGCGGCGACAAGCTGGCGACGCTGGCCGAGGCCGGCGCCCAGGTCGCCGTCGAGCTGACCACCCCCGACTCGGTGATGGACAACCTCGACTTCCTCGTCGGCCACGGCATCCACGCCGTGGTCGGCACCACCGGCTGGAACGAGGACCGCATCGGCCGGCTGGAGACCTGGCTGGCCGGCTCCCCGGGGACCGGGGTGCTCATCGCCCCGAACTTCTCCATCGGCGCCGTCCTCACCATGAAGTTCGCCGCCCAGGCCGCCCGCTACTTCGAGTCCGTCGAGGTCGTGGAGCTGCACCACCCCAACAAGGTCGACGCCCCGTCCGGCACCGCGACCCGTACGGCCCAGCTCATCGCGGCCGCCCGCGCCGAGGCCGGCCTCGGCGCGCAGCCCGACGCCACCGCCACCGCCCTCGACGGCGCCCGCGGCGCGGACGTCGGCGGCGTCCCGGTGCACGCCATCCGCCTGCGCGGCCTGCTGGCCCACCAGGAGGTGCTGCTCGGCGGCGAGGGCGAGACCCTGACCATCCGTCACGACTCCCTGCACCACAGCAGCTTCATGCCGGGCATCCTGCTCGGCGTGCGCCGCGTGACGCAGACCCCGGGCCTCACCTTCGGCCTGGAAAACTTCCTCGACCTCGGCTGATGAGGCAGTAGCACCATGCGCGCGAAGATCACCTACTTCCTCACGGCCGCCGTCCTGGTCGTCTACTTCGTCCTGGTCGGCAGCCGGGGCCTGATGCTGATCCAGCAGGGCACCTGGATCACCGTCACCTTCGGTGCCGCCGTGCTGATCCTGCCGTTCATCGGCATCTGGTTCCTCTGGATGAACACCCGGTTCGTCACCCGGGCCAACCGGCTCGCCGCCGAACTGGAGGCGGAGGGCGGCCTGCCCGTCGACGAACTGGAGCGGGACCAGTACGGCCGGATCCTGCGGGACTCCGCCGACGAGGTCTTCGCGCGCCGCAAGGCCGAGACCGAGGACGCGCCGGGGGACTGGCGCACCTGGTTCCGCCTCGCCGTCGCCTACCACGACGCCCGCGACACCCCGCGGGCCCGCAAGGCCATGCAGCGGGCCATCGCCCTGCACCAGGCGCACGCCGGCGCGTAGCGGCCGTACGGCCGCGCACGGCGCGAACGGAAGGGCCCGTACGGGAAGATCCCCGTACGGGCCCTCGTCGTGCTCGGCGCGCCGTCAGGCGGGCACGGCCCGGTACTCCTCGGCCCACGCCTCCACCACGACGGCCGCCCGGTCGAAGGCCTCGGCGCGCGACAGGAAGTCGGCGCTGTGGTCGGTCAGCAGCACCGGGAGCTCCGCGCCCCCGCGCCCGGCCACCGTCAGCGCCTGCCCCTGCACGGTCCTCGGCAGCCCCAGCCAGCGCACGGGCTGCTGGACCTTCCTGATCCCCTCGATCTGGCTCCAGGGGATCGAACGGGTCGTGAAGAAGCCCACGTACCGCAGCCCGCCGGGGCTCACCCAGACGCCCGCGCGCAGGATCCGCAGCGCCGACCCGATCACGGTGAGCGAGGCCGCCCCCGCGGCGGCGGCGCCCGCCCAGGTGCCCGCGAAGGCGATGATCACGGTGGCCAGCAGCATGAAGGCCGAGAGCAGCAGCAGCAGCGCCGCACCGGCCACCCGCCAGGGGCCGGGCCGGTAGGGACGCCGCCAGCGCTCGGGATCCACATGGGGGAGGGCCTCGTCCTCGTGTGCGTCGAAGACGCCGTCGGCCGTCAGGAAGGGCAGGGGCACGGCTGGACCTCACTCACATGCACGTTCGTTGATCTGTGCCCGTGAGGCTACCGCCCCTCGGAGGCCTCCGACTGCTGCGCCTTGCCGGTGGCCTTGTAGGGCTGCAGGGCGGGCATGCCGAAGAGCAGGGAGCCGACGAGCCCCGCCACCACGGTCAGCCCGACCAGACTACGGGCGGTGATCTGGGTCATGCTCAGACTCTCGCGCGGCGGCGGAGTGACATTGCTTCGGAAACGGTCGGCCTCGGCGACGAAGGCGAACGGGACGGGTTCGCGCCGGCGGCGAAACATGGGGCAACACTCCTTGGGATCGGGGGCTCGTACTTCCGTTCCGTTAGACGAACGGACGGCGCGATCGGTGCCGGATTCCCGGACATTCGCCGAAACTCGTGGCGCCCCGTCAGCCGCCCGCGCGGTGCGGCCGCCCCCGCGGCGGGGCGGGCGGGCCGTGCGGTTCGCCGTGCCGTTCGCCGTAGAGTGGGCGCGGCCCCTGGAAAGACCCGTTCGGAAGGACCCCGTGTGAGCGAGACCGTCGCCCCCGACCTGAAACCCAGCTTCCGCAGTGATGTGACGGTGGAGCTGGTCAAGCACTCCGCCGCCGACAGCGACGTGCTGTGGGCCGCCCGTGTGTCGACGGCCGGCGAGCAGTCCCTCGACGAGCTCCAGAAGGACCCGGAGCGCTCCAAGGGCCTCATCAACTACCTGATGCGCGACCGCCACGGCAGCCCCTTCGAGCACAACTCGATGACCTTCTTCATCAGCGCCCCGATCTTCGTGTTCCGCGAGTTCATGCGGCACCGGGTGGGCTGGTCCTACAACGAGGAGTCCGGCCGCTACAGGGAGCTCCAGCCGGTCTTCTACGTCCCCGACGCCGAGCGCAAGCTCGTCCAGGAGGGCCGTCCGGGCAAGTACGTCTTCGTCGAGGGCACCGAGGCGCAGCAGGAGCTGACGGGCCGGGTCATGGAGGACAGCTACCGCCAGGCCTACGAGGCGTACCAGGAGATGCTCGCGGCCGGCGTGGCCCGCGAGGTCGCCCGGTCGGTCCTGCCGGTCGGCCTGTTCTCGTCGATGTACGCCACCTGCAACGCGCGCTCGCTCATGCACTTCCTCGGCCTGCGCACCCAGCACGAGCTGGCGAAGGTGCCGTCCTTCCCGCAGCGGGAGATCGAGATGGTCGGCGAGAAGATGGAGCAGCACTGGGCGAAGCTCATGCCGCTGACCTACGCGGCCTTCAACGGCAACGGTCGCGTTGCCCCGTAAGGACCGATGCACGCACGGCGTACGGATGTGCCCGACCAAGTCCCAAGTGTCCGTATTGCGGCGTTTCGGAAAGTTCATCTAGGCTGATCAAACGGACCCGGCACTGCTTGAACCCCCGAGCAGGCAGTGCCGGGATCCAACAGCCCGGCCACCCCCGGCCACCACCGGGGGCAGGCGCACGACCGATCCCCGGTTCACGTCCCCCGAGGGGACACCGCGAGCATGGCAGCGAGTAGCGTGTTACCCATGGCTCCGATCTCGACTCCGCAGACCCCCTTCGGGCGGGTCCTCACCGCCATGATCACGCCGTTTACGGCGGATGGCGCACTCGACCTCGACGGCGCGCAGCGTCTCGCCGTCCACCTGGTGGACGCAGGCAACGACGGCCTGATCGTCAACGGCACCACCGGTGAGTCCCCCACGACCACCGACGCGGAGAAAAACGACCTCGTACGAGCCGTACTCGAAGCGGTCGGCGACCGCGCCCACGTCGTGGCCGGGATCGGCACCAACGACACCCGCCACACCCTCGAGCTGGCCCGCCAGGCCGAGCGCACCGGCGCCCACGGCCTCCTCGCGGTCACGCCGTACTACAGCAAGCCGCCGCAGGAAGGCCTCTTCCAGCACTTCACGGCCGTCGCCGACGCCACCGGGCTGCCGGTCATGCTCTACGACATCCCCGGCCGCAGCGGCGTCCCGATCAACACCGAGACCCTGGTCCGGCTCGCCGAGCACCCCCGCATCGTCGCCAACAAGGACGCGAAGGGCGACCTCGGCCGCGCCAGCTGGGCCATCGCGCAGAGCGGCCTGGCCTGGTACTCCGGCGACGACATGCTGAACCTGCCGCTCCTGTCCGTCGGCGCCGTCGGCTTCGTCTCCGTCGTCGGCCACGTGGTCTCCCCGGAGCTCCGCGCGATGCTCGAAGCCCACCTGGGCGGCGACGTGCAGAAGGCGACCGAGATCCACCAGAAGCTGCTCCCCGTCTTCACGGGCATGTTCCGCACCCAGGGCGTCATGACCACCAAGGCCGCCCTGAACCTCCAGGGCCTGCCCGCGGGCCCGCTGCGGCTCCCGCTGGTCGGCCTCACCGACGAAGAGACCGCCCAGCTCAAGCTCGATCTCGCCGCCGGCGGGGTACAGCTCTGACAACGGACTTCACAACTGAACAAGCAGAACCGAAACAGACAAGAGCAAGTGCACGAATGACATGCGCGCCACGTGCCTGAAGGGGGCACGTGGCGCGCGTGGTGAAGGAGAACCTTTTGAGCCATCCGCACCCTGAACTCGGCCCGCCGCCGAAGCTCCCCAAGGGCGGCCTGCGGGTCACCCCGCTGGGCGGTCTCGGCGAGATCGGCCGCAACATGACCGTCTTCGAGTTCGACGGCCGCCTGCTGATCGTCGACTGCGGCGTCCTCTTCCCCGAGGAGGAGCAGCCGGGCATCGACCTGATCCTCCCGGACTTCACGTCCATCCGGGACCGGCTCGACGACGTCGAGGGCATCGTCCTCACGCACGGCCACGAGGACCACATCGGCGCCGTCCCGTACCTCCTCCGGGAGAAGCCGGACATCCCGCTGATCGGCTCCAAGCTGACGCTCGCCCTCATCGAGGCCAAGCTCCAGGAGCACCGCATCCGCCCCTACACCCTCGAGGTGAAGGAGGGCGAGCGCGAGAACCTCGGGCCCTTCGACTGCGAGTTCATCGCGGTCAACCACTCCATCCCGGACGCCCTGGCCGTCGCCATCCGCACGGACGCGGGTCTCGTCGTCGCCACCGGCGACTTCAAGATGGACCAGCTCCCGATGGACAACCGCCTCACGGACCTGCACGCCTTCGCGCGTCTGAGCGAGGAGGGCATCGACCTCCTCCTCTCGGACTCGACGAACGCCGAGGTCCCGGGCTTCGTCCCGCCGGAGCGCGACATCTCCAACGTCATCCGCGGGGTCTTCGCGGGTGCCCAGAAGCGGATCATCGTGGCGTCCTTCGCCAGCCACGTGCACCGCATCCAGCAGATCCTGGACGCCGCCCACGAGTACGGCCGCCGGGTCGCCTTCGTCGGCCGCTCCATGGTCCGCAACATGGGCATCGCCCGTGACCTGGGCTACCTGCGGGTCCCGGCCGGCCTCGTCGTCGACGTCAAGACCCTCGACGACCTGCCGGACGACGAGGTCGTGCTGGTCTGCACGGGTTCCCAGGGCGAGCCGATGGCGGCCCTGTCCCGCATGGCCAACCGCGACCACCAGATCCGGATCGTCCCCGGCGACACCGTGATCCTGGCGTCGTCCCTGATCCCGGGCAACGAGAACGCGGTCTACCGCGTGATCAACGGCCTGACCCGCTGGGGCGCGAACGTCGTCCACAAGGGCAACGCCAAGGTCCACGTCTCGGGCCACGCCTCGGCCGGCGAGCTGCTGTACTTCTACAACATCTGCAAGCCGAAGAACCTGATGCCGGTCCACGGCGAATGGCGCCACCTGCGCGCCAACGCCGAGCTCGGTGCCATGACGGGCGTTCCGAAGGACCGCATCGTCATCGCCGAGGACGGCGTGGTCGTCGACCTGATCGACGGCAAGGCCCGCATCGCCGGCAAGGTCCAGGCCGGCTACGTGTACGTGGACGGCCTCTCGGTCGGCGACGTCACCGAGGCCTCGCTCAAGGACCGCCGCATCCTGGGCGACGAGGGCATCGTCTCGGTCTTCGTCGTGGTGGACAGCACCACGGGCAAGGTCGTCAGCGGCCCGAACATCCAGGCCCGCGGTTCCGGCATCGAGGACTCCGCCTTCACGGCGATCGTCCCGAAGATCGAGGAGGCCATCGCCCGCGCCGCGGCCGACGGCGTCGCCGAGCCGCACCAGATCCAGCAGCTCATCCGCCGTACGGTGGGCAAGTGGGTCTCCGACGGCTACCGCCGCCGCCCGATGATCCTCCCGGTCGTCGTCGAGGTCTGATCCAGGCCTCCGCGGTAGCGACATCACCGGAGCGGGGCAACCGGATTTGCATCCGGGGGCCCCGCTCCAGTACGTTGACGACTCCACCCCGCACGGAACGGCGCACACACGTGTGCCCGTACCGGTGTGCCGGGGAGGGTGGGAATACGGACCAGGGAAACCTGATAAAGTCTGTCCCGCCCGAAAGGGAAAGGCCCTCCGAAGGCCATCGGAATTCGAATCCGCACCGGAGACGGTACGGAAAAGAATCTGATAGAGTCGGAACCGCCGGAAAGGGAAAGCGCGAAAGCGAAGGACCTGGAAAGCACCGAGGAAGTCGGACACGAAAGAGTCTGATAGAGTCGGAAACGCAGGAAAGAACGAAAGCCCGGAGGAAAGCCCGAGAGGGTGAGTACAAAGGAAGCGTCCGTTCCTTGAGAACTCAACAGCGTGCCAAAAATCAACGCCAGA
>NZ_JBFBDP010000035.1:0-85341 GCF_040701585.1 Streptomyces sp. NPDC093801
GCGAGCACCACTGGCTGGAGCCCTCCGCCCCCTCAGCCGCCCCGGCCGCCGGGCCGGACGGGATCGACGGGTGGCGCTACCGCACCACCTGGAAGACCCTCCCCGGGACCGGTGCCGGCTCGACGCCGGCCGGGCCCGTACTGCTGGTGGTCCCCGCCGGGACGGACACCGCCCTCGCCGACGCGGCCGAGGCCGCCCTCGCCCGTCACGGCGTCGGCGCCGACCGGCTCACCGTCGACGCGGCCACCGCCACCCGTGCCGGACTGGCCGCCGACCTCGCCCCGTACAGCGGCCACGCCCGGGTGCTCTCCCTCCTCGGGACCGCCGGACTCCCGCACCCCGCCCACCCCGACCTGCCCCTCGCCGCCGTCGGCACCGCCCTGCTCGCGCAGGCCGCCGCCGACGCGGGACTCACCGGCCGCCTGTGGACCGTCACCCGGGGCGCGGTGGCCGTCTCCCCGGGCGAGGTGCCCCGGTCGGAAGGGGCCCAGGTCTGGGGCCTCGGGCGCGGCATCGCGCTGGAGCTGCCCACCCTGTGGGGCGGCCTCGTCGACCTCCCCGAGAACCCCGACGACCGCGCCTGGCAGCGGCTCGTCCCCCTCCTCGCCGACCCCGCCGCCCTCCCGGGCGAGGACCAGGTCGCCGTGCGGCCCTCCGGGACGTACGGGCGCCGGCTCGTCCCCGCCGCCGGTACGCCCGCCCGCCGTGCGTACACCCCGCGCGGAACCGTCCTGGTCACCGGCGGCACCGGGGCGCTCGGCGCGCACGTCGCCCGCTGGCTCGCCCGCAACGGCGCCGCGCACCTCGTCCTCACCGGCCGCCGCGGCCCCGGCGCGCCCGGCGCGGACGCGCTGGCCGGCGAACTGCGCGCCCTGGGCGCCGAGGTGACCCTGGCCGCCTGCGACGTCTCCGACCGGGAAGCGCTCGCCGCCCTCCTGGACGCCCACCCGCCCACCGCCGTCTTCCACACCGCCGGCGTCCCGCACTCCGAGGCCTTCCTCGACACCGGCACCGGCTCCTTCGCCGACGTGTACGCGGGCAAGGTCACCGGCGCCCGCCACCTGGACGAACTCACCCGCGCCCGGGGCCTGGAGCTCGACGCGTTCGTGCTCTACGCCTCCGGCGCCGGGGTCTGGGGCAGCGGCGGCCAGAGCGCCTACGGGGCCGCCAACGCCGCCCTGGACGCCCTCGCCGAACGGCGCCGCGCCGAGGGCCTGCCCGCCACCTCCGTCGCCTGGGGCCTGTGGGGCGGCGGCGGCATGGGCGAGGGCGCCGGCGAGGAGTTCCTCAGCAGCCGGGGCCTGCGCACCATGGATCCCGACCTGGCCGTGGCGGCCCTCGGCCGGGCCCTCGACCGCGAGGACGTGTGCGTGGCCCTCGCCGACGTGGACTGGCCGCTGTTCGCCAAGGGGTTCACCACCTTCCGGCCCAGCCCGCTCATCGGCGGCCTGCCCGGCGTGCGCGAGGCCACGGGCACGGCCGGCGGCGGCGCGGACCCGGCCGACGACGGCCTGCCCGGCCTGCTCGCGGCCGCCGGACCGGCCGAGCGGTCCGAGATCGTCCTCGACCGGGTGCGCCGCGCGGTGGCGGCGGTACTCGGCCACGCCGGACCGGAGGACGTCGACCCCGAAGGGGCCTTCCGGGACATCGGGTTCAGCTCCCTCACGGCCGGCGAGCTGGCGCAGCGGCTCAGCGCCGCCGCGGGCCGCAAGCTGCCCCCGACGCTGGTCTTCGACCACCCGACGCCCGCCGCGGTCGCCGGGCACCTGCTCGAACTCCTCGAGGCCGGCCTCCCGGGATCCGGGTCCGGCGGGGACCCCGACGAGGCGCGGATCCGGGCCGCCCTGGCGGCCGTACCGCTCGCCGTGCTGCGGGAGTCCGGGCTGCTGGACACCCTCCTCGCCCTCGCGGCGCCGCCCGAGCGGGGCTCAGGCGGAAGCACGTTCGATGGGGCGCGGGGCGGAGCCGGCACCGGCGGCCCGGACGCCCCCGGCCCGGCCGGCGTCGTCGTCGACGACGACCTCGACGCCATCGACGACCTCGACGAGGACGCGCTGGTCGCCCTGGCCCTGCGGGACCCCGCCGCCTGACCAACCCCCGGCCCCCGCCCCCCACCGTCCGCCCGCCGTACCCAGAGAGGGACCCACCGATGGCCATGTCCTCCGAAAAGCTCATGGAGGCGCTCCGCACCTCGCTGAAGGAGAGCGAGCGCCTCCGCAGGCTCAACCGGGACCTGGCCGCGGCCGCGCACGAACCCGTCGCGGTGGTCGGCATGGCCTGCCGCTACCCCGGCGCCGACTCGCCCGAGGAGCTCTGGGACCTCGTCGCCGCCGGACGGGACGCCATCGCGCCGTTCCCCCGGGACCGGGGCTGGGACCTGGACGGGCTCTACGACCCGGACCCCGAGTCGCAGGGCACCACGTACTGCGACCGGGGCGGGTTCCTCGCGGGCGCGGCCGACTTCGACGCCGCGTTCTTCGGGATCTCCCCGCGCGAGGCCGTCGTCATGGACCCCCAGCAGCGGCTGCTGCTGGAGACCTCCTGGGAGGCCCTGGAGCGCACCGGCATCGACCCGCGCTCCCTGCGCGGCAGCGGGACGGGCGTGTACGTGGGCGCCGCGCACGGCTCCTACGCGACGGACCCGGACACGGTGCCGGAGGGTTCCGAGGGCTACCTCCTGACGGGCAGCGCGGACGCCGTGATGTCCGGCCGGATCTCCTACGCCCTCGGCCTCGAAGGCCCCTCCATGACGGTGGAGACGGCCTGTTCCTCCTCGCTCGTCGCCCTGCACCTCGCGGTGGCGGCGCTGCGGCGCGGCGAGAGCGCCCTCGCCCTCGCGGGCGGCGTCGCCGTCATGCCGGACGCGGCCGCGTTCGTCGAGTTCTCCCGGCAGAAGGGGCTGGCGGCCGACGGCCGCTGCAAGGCCTTCTCCGCCGACGCGGACGGCACCGGCTGGGCCGAGGGCGTCGGCGTCCTCGTCCTGGAGCGGCTCTCCGACGCCGTCCGCGCGGGGCGGACGGTCCTGGCGGTGATCCGGGGCTCGGCGGTCAACCAGGACGGCGCCAGCAACGGTCTCACCGCACCCAACGGCCCCTCGCAGCAGCGGGTCATCCGCCGGGCCCTCGCCGACGCCGGCCTGGAGCCGCACGACGTCGACGCCGTCGAGGCGCACGGCACGGGCACCCGGCTCGGCGACCCGATCGAGGCCCAGGCCCTCCTGGCCGTCTACGGCGAGGACCGGGCGCCGGACCGCCCGCTGCGGCTCGGCTCCCTCAAGTCGAACATCGGGCACTCCCAGGCGGCCGCCGGGGTGGGCGGGGTCATCAAGACCATCCAGGCCCTGCGGCACGGCCTGCTGCCCAAGACCCTCCACGCCGACCGCCCCACCCCGCACGTCGACTGGTCCGCGGGCGGCGTCCGCCTGCTCACCGCCCCGGTCGAGTGGCCCGCCGGCCCCCGCACCCGCCGGGCGGCCGTCTCCGCGTTCGGCGTGGCCGGCACGAACGCCCACCTCATCCTGGAGGAGGCCCCCCGGCCCCCGTCCGCGAACGCCGCGCCCGCTGTGGTCGCCGCGCCCGTCGCGAAGGCCGCGCCTGCCCCGGTCGCCGCGCCTGCCCCGGTTGCCGCGCCCGTCGCGGTCGCCGCCGACGTCGCCCCGGTCGCGGACGGTGCCGTGGGGATGCCCGTCGTGCCGTGGTTCGTCTCCGGGCGGTCCGAGGCCGCGCTGGTCGCGCAGGCGCGGCGGCTGCGGGAACACCTCGCCGGCGCCGCGCCCGACGCCCTCGGCATCGGCTACGCGCTCGCCGCGACCCGTACCGCATTCGAGCACCGGGCCGTCGTCCTCGGGACCACCTACGCCGAGCTCGCCCGCGGCCTCGACGCCCTCGCCGACGGGACCCCCTCCACGGCGGTGGTGCGGGGCGTGCGGCGCCGGGACGCGAAGACCGCGTTCCTGTTCACCGGGCAGGGCAGCCAGCGCCCCGGCATGGCCCGCGAACTGCGCGCCGCGCACCCGGTGTTCGCCGCCGCGCTGGACGCCGTCGCCGAACGCCTCGACCCCCACCTCGACCGGCCCCTCGCGGCCGTCCTCGACGCCGCGCCCGGCAGCCCGGAGGAGGAGCTGCTGCACCGCACCCAGTACGCGCAGGCCGCCCTGTTCGCGGTGGAGGTGGCGCTGTTCCGGCTGCTGGAGCACTGGGGCGTGCGGCCCGACGTCCTCCTCGGGCACTCCGTCGGGGAGATCGCCGCCGCCCACGCGGCCGGCGTGCTCGACCTCGACGACGCCTGCGCCCTCGTCGCCGCCCGGGGCCGGCTGATGCAGGCCCTGCCCGCCGGGGGCGCGATGCTCTCCGTGCGCGCCGGCGAGGACGAGGTGCGGGCGCTGCTCGCCGCACACCCCGACGCCGACGTCGCCGCCGTCAACGGGCCCCGCGCCGTGGTCGTCTCCGGCACCGAGGAGGCCGTCGCGGCGATCGGCGCCCGGCTGGCGGAGCAGGGCCGCAAGACCAGGCGGCTCACCGTCAGCCACGCCTTCCACTCCCCGCTCATGGAACCGATGCTGGAGGAGTTCCGGGCCCTCGCCGACCGCCTCACCCACCGCGCCCCGCGCATCCCCGTCGTCTCCAACGTCACGGGCCTGCGCGCCACCGGCGACGACCTGCGCACCGGCGCCTACTGGGCCGCGCACGTCCGCTCCGCGGTCCGCTTCGCCGACGGGGTGCGCACCGCCGCCCACGACCTGGGGGCCGTCACCTTCGTCGAGCTCGGGCCCGACGCCGTCCTGTCCGCCATGGCGGAGGAGGTCCTGGCCTCGGACGCGCACGTGGCGGTGCCCGCCCTGCGCCGGGGCCGGCCCGCGGCCGAGACCCTGCTGGGCGCCGTGGCCGTCGCCGCCGCGCGCGGCGCCGCACTGGACCGCGCCCGCCTCTTCGACGGCGCGGGCGCCCACCCGGCCCCGCTGCCCGTCTACGCCTGGCAGCACCGCCGCTTCTGGATCGCCCCGACCCCGCGCGGCCGGTCGGCGGCCGCCGCGCCGGGCACGAACGCCCTCGCGGACCCGGCGGGCACGACGGCCGCGCAGGCTCCGGGAGACCCGGGCGGTCGAATGGTTCCGGCGGACGGGGGAACCCGGCGCTACCGCGTCGCCTGGCAGCCGGTGCGACCGGCGGACGGGGCGCGGCCGGCCGGGACCTGGCTGCTGGTCGAGTCCGCCCAGGACCTCACCTCCGGCGACGGCGACGCCGCCGAGCGCGCCCTGACCGCGCTCGGCGCGGACGTCCGCCGGGTGGCCGTCGACGCCGGCACCGCCGACCGCACGGCACTGGCCGCACTGCTGGACGCCGCCGGCGCCCACACCGTCGGCGGAGTCCT
Source organism: Streptomyces sp. NPDC093801 (assembly GCF_040701585.1). Classification (NCBI taxonomy): domain Bacteria; kingdom Bacillati; phylum Actinomycetota; class Actinomycetes; order Kitasatosporales; family Streptomycetaceae; genus Streptomyces; species Streptomyces sp. NPDC093801. The sequence goes on from NZ_JBFBDP010000035.1 coordinate 5,371, forward strand.
CTCCCTCCTCGGCGCCGACGAACGGGAGGGGCCGGGCCACGGCTCCGTCCCGGCCGGGGTCCGGGCCACCCTGGCCCTCGTCCAGGCCCTGGAGGAGCGGGCCGTACCCGCTCGCCTGTGGTGCGCGACCCGCGGAGCCGTCGCCGCCGCCCCCGGCGAGCGGCCCCGGCCGGCGGGCGCCCAGCTGTGGGGCCTCGGCAGGGTCGCGGCCCTCGAACTCCCCGCCCGGTGGGGCGGCCTCGTCGACCTGCCCGGGACGGCGGACGCCGCGTCCTGGACGCTCCTCGCCACCGCCCTCGGCGGCCCCGAGGACCAGGTGGCCGTACGCGACGGCCACACGTACGGCCGCCGCCTCGAACCGGTCCCCGCTCCGGCACCCGCCTCCGGCCCGACAACGGGCGCGCGATCCGGCTCCGGGTCCGCGCCCGGGCGCTACCGGCCCCGGGGGACCGTCCTGGTCACCGGGGGGACCGGGGCCCTCGGCGGGCACCTCGCGCGGCGGCTCGCCGCGGAGGGGGCCGCGCACCTGCTGCTCGTCGGGCGGCGCGGCCGGCAGGCCCCCGGCGCGGAGGCCCTGGAGGGCGAACTGCTCGCGCTGGGCGCCAAGGTGACCTTCGCCGCCCGCGACCTCGCGGACCGGGAGGCGGTCGCCGCCCTGCTCGCGGAGGTCCCCGCCGACGCCCCGCTCACCGCCGTGTTCCACGCGGCGGGCGTCCCGCAGGTCAGCCCGCTGACCGGGTCCGGCCCCGACGACTTCGCGGAGGTCTACGCCGGCAAGCTGGCCGGCGCCCGCCACCTGGACGAACTCACCCGCCCGCTCGGCCTCGACGCGTTCGTCCTCTACTCCTCGGGCGCGGGCGTCTGGGGCAGCGCCGGCCAGTGCGCGTACGCCGCCGCCAACGCCGGCCTCGACGCGCTGGCCCTGTGCCGCCACGCGGACGGCCTGCCCGCCACCTCCGTGGCGTGGGGCCTGTGGGGCGGCGACGGCATGGGCGAGGGGGAGGGCGGCGCGTACCTGCTGCGCCGGGGCGTCCGCCCGATGGCCCCGGAGGCCGCCCTGGACGAGCTCTTCGCCGCCGTCGCCGACGGAACCCCCGCGCTGACGGTCACCGACACGGACTGGCCGCGCTTCGCGGACTCCTTCACGTCGTACCGCCCCAGCCCCCTCCTCACCCCCCTCCTCACCCCGGGAGACGCCCACACCCCCGAACCCGGTGGACCGGACGGCCTCGGCCCGCGCCTGGCCGCGATGGGGCCGCAGGCCCGGCGGGAGGCCCTGCTCGGACTGGTACGGGCGGAGGCCGCCGCCGTGCTCGGCTACGGGCACGGCGACGAGGTCGAGCCCGACGCCCGCTTCCTGCTCATCGGCTTCGACTCGCTGGCCGTCACCCGGCTCCGCCGCCGCCTCGCCGCCGCCACCGGGCTCGAACCCGCCCCCGAGGCCCTGTTCGACCACGACACCCCCGCCGCGCTCGCCGACCACCTCCTGGAGCTCCTCCAGGACCCCGGACACCCCGCCGTCCCGGCCGGATCCGCCGCACCGGCCGGAGACCGCCGGGCCGACGGGGGCACGCTCACCGCGCTGTACCGCGACGCGGTGGGGGAGGGCCGGGTCGACCGGGCGGTCGACGCGCTGGCCGCCGTGGCCGCCCTCCGCCCCGTCTTCACCGCCGGCCGCCCCCACCCGCTCCCCCCGGTCCACCTCGCGCAAGCCGCGCCGGACGCCCAGGACGGGCCGCTCCTGCTCATCGGCGTCGCCGGAACCGCCGCCGTGTCCGGCCCCCTGGAGTTCTCCGCGTTCGCCGGGGCCCTCGCCGGACGCCGGGACGTCGTCGCGCTCGCCCAGCCCGGGTTCCGGGACGGGGAGCCGCTGCCGGACTCGCTGGAGGCGCTCTGCGCCGCGCACGCCGCGACCGTGGAGCGGCTCGCGCAGGGGCGCCCGTACGCCCTGATCGGGCACTCCGCCGGCGCCAACGCCGCCCACGCCCTCGCCCGCCACCTGGAGCGGCAGGGCCCCGGCCCGGCCGCCCTCGTCCTCGCCGACATCTACACCCCCAGCGCGCCCGGCGCCATGGGCGTCTGGCGGGATGTCATGCTGCGCTGGGCGATGGACCGCTCGCCCGTACCCCTCGACGACACCCGGCTCACCGCCATGGGTGCCTATCACCGAATCCTCCTCGACTGGACTCCGGAGCCCACCCGCGCCCCGGTCCTGCACCTGCGCGCCGGAGAACCCATGGCCGCGTGGACCGACCCCCGCGAGGACTGGCGATCCGTCTGGGACGCCGCCCACACCGTCACCGACGTCCCCGGCAACCACTTCACGATGATGACCGAGCACGCCCCGGCCACGGCCCGCGCCGTCGACGCCTGGCTGGACGCACTGCCCGGCTGCAACCGATGACGAGGAGAAACATGACCTCCGAGCTGCTGACCGAGGACCGCGGACGGGACATGGCCCGCCGGGCCCGCAGGAACCAACTCACCCGGGCAGCGCACTGGTTCGCCGGCATCGAAGCCGACCCGTACGGCCTGGTCCTGCGCGCCGGCACCGGAGAGCCGACCGCCGCCGAGGAGGCCGTCCGCGCCCTCGGCCCGCTCCACCACAGCACCCTGCTGGACACCTGGGTCACCGCCGACCGGGCCGTGGCCCAGGAGGTCGTCGACAACCCCGCCTTCGACGGCCCCGGCCCCGTCGCCGACGTCCCCGGCGGGGACCCGCTCCCCTTCCGCAGCGCCGTCCTCACCCTCGACCGCGCCTCCGCGGCGCCGCTCGCCGCGCTCACCGCCTTCGGCGGCGGTCTGCTGTGGGCGGACGACGCCGCGTCCGTGGAGAAGCGGACCGCCACCTGGGCCCGTACGGTCCTGGCCGCGCTCGGCGACCGCTTCGACCTCGCCGAGGACTTCGCCCGCCGGCTGACCGGCCCGGTCCTCGCCGAACAGCTCGGCCTGCCCGAGGCCGCCCACGAGCGGTTCTCCCGTCTCCTGCCCGACTGCCGCCACGCCCTCGACGGCCTGCTGTGCCCGCAGACCCACGCCACGGCGCTGGCCGCCGAGGCCGCCGAGACCGCCATGGTGGGGCTCCTGACGGAGGCCCTGTACGAGTCCACCGCCGACACCGTCCGCGCCGCCAAGATCATGGCCCTCAGCGCGGCCGAAGCCACGGCCGTCCTCATCGCCAACGCCGTCCGCCTCCTGCTCGACGAGCCCGGCGGCTGGCAGCGGCTGGCCGAGGACCCCGACCGGGCCGGGGAGGTCGTCGAGCACACCCTGCGCACGGCGCCGCCCGTCCGGCTGGAGTCCCGCGTCGTGCGCACTCCCGTCACCCTCGCCGGCACCGAACTCCCCGTCGGGGCCCGCGTCACGCTGCTCGTCGCCGCCGTCAACCGCGACCCGCGGGCCCCGCGGGACGCCCCGCCCTTCGGCCTCTCGCCCGACCTGCACTTCGGGCTGTCCGCGCACCTGGTCAAGGCCGTCGCGCGGGCCGCCCTGCGCACCCTCGCCGAGACCCACCCGGGCCTTCGCGCCGACGGCGACCCGGTGACCCGGCTGCGCTCGCCCGTCCTGCGGGCCCCGGCGCGCCAGCCGGTCGCCGCCGGAGGCGCCCGCCCCTGAGCTCCCCGACCTTCCCCACTCCTGAACCCCGCCCCGACCGTAGGGAGAGCGGATGCCATGCGCGTCCTGATCACGTGCTTCGCGCACAACACGCACTACTACAACCTGGTGCCGCTGGCCTGGGCGCTGCGCGCCGCCGGACACGAGGTACGGGTGGCCAGCCAGCCCGCGCTCACCGACGTGATCAACGGGTCGGGGCTGACGGCCGCGCCCGTCGGCGACCTCGACTCCATCGTGGAGCTGATGACGCAGATCGGCGGCGACCCCACCCCCTACCAGCAGGGCCTGGACTTCGCGCAGACCCGCGGCGGGCCGCTCGGCTGGGAGCACGCCCTCGGCCAGCAGACCATGATGACGGCCATGTCGTTCGCGCCGCTGAACGGCGACACGACCATCGACGACACCGTCGCACTGGCCCGGGCCTGGCAGCCGGACCTGGTGCTGTGGGAACCCTTCACCTACGCCGGCCCGATCGCCGCGCACGTCGTCGGCGCGGCCCACGCCCGCCTGCTGTGGGGCCCCGACGTCATCCTGAACGCCCGCCGCCAGTTCCTCGCCCTGCACGCCCTCCAGCCCGAGGAGCGCCGCGAGGACCCGATGGCCGACTGGCTCACCTGGACCCTGGGCCGCTTCGGCATCACCCCCGACGCCGCCGCGGTCGAGGAGGTCATCGCAGGCACGGCGAGCATCGACCCCGCGCCCGAGGCCCTGCGCATACCGGTGCCCGGCGAGGTGCTGCCGATGCGCTTCGTGCCCTACAACGGGCCCTCGGTGGTCCCCGACTGGCTGTACGAACCGCCCGCCCGGCCCCGGGTCTGCGTCACCCTCGGGGTGTCGGCGCGCGAGACGTACGGGCGCGACGCCGTCCCCTTCGAGGAGCTCCTGCACGCCCTCGGCGACGTGGACGCCGAGATCGTCGCCACCCTCGACGCGAGCCAGCTCCAGGACCGCGACGCCCTTCCCGACAACATCCGGGCCGTGGACTTCGTCCCCATGGACGCCCTCCTGCCCACCTGTGCGGCCATCGTCCACCACGGCGGCGCCGGCACCGGCTACACCGCCACCCTGCACGGCGTCCCGCAGATCATCGTCGGCTCCCTGTGGGACGCCCCGCTCAAGGCCGAACTGCACGCCGGGGCGGGCGCGGGCATCGACCTGCCCCCGGCGAAGCTCGACGCGGCCACCCTCCGCGAGGCCGTCGTCCGGGCCCTCACCGACCCCTCGCTCGCCGCCGGGGCCCGCCGGCTGCGCGAGGAGGCCCTCGCGCAGCCGGCCCCCGCCGCACTCGTACCGACCCTGGAACGGCTGGCGGCGCGGCACCGCGCCCGCCGCCCGGGTTCCGCCCACCCCGGCCAAGGAGACCCTTCGTGACCACCGCCTACGCGGGCGGCATCGCCCGCCTCTACGACCTCGTCCACCAGGGCAAGGGCAAGGACTACGCCCGCGAGGCCGCCGACCTCGCCGCCCTGATCGGCTCCCGGGTGCCGGGCGCGCGCAGCGTCCTGGACGTGGCCTGCGGCACCGGTCTCCACCTGGAGCACCTGGCCCCCCTCTTCGCGTCCGTCGAGGGCGTGGAGATCTCCCCGGACATGCGCGAGCTGGCCGTCCGCCGCAACCCGGACGTGCCCGTGCACCTCGGCGACATGCGCGACTTCGCGCTCGGCACCACCCACTCCGCCGTCACCTGCATGTTCAGCTCCATCGGCCACATGCGCGACCAGGCCGAACTCGACGCGGCGCTGGCCCGGTTCGCCGCGCACCTCGACCCGGCGGGCGGGGTGGTCGTCGTGGAGCCGTGGTGGTTCCCGGAGACCTTCACCCCCGGGTACGTCGGGGCGTCGATCGTCGAGGCGGAGGGGAAGACCATCTCGCGGGTCTCGCACTCGCGGCTGGAGGACGACGCCACCCGCATCGACGTGCACTACCTGATCGCCGCACCGGGTGAGGAGATCGCGCACCTCGCCGAGAGCCACCGCATCACCCTCTTCGAGCGGGCGGCGTACGAGCGGGCGTTCGTCCGGGCGGGCCTGGAGGTGGAGTTCCTGGAGGGCGGCCCCTCGGGCCGCGGCCTGTTCGCCGGCGTCCGCGCCTGAGCTGTCGGACGCCTGGAGCTCCGGCCGAGGCCGGGGCCAGGACCGCTCGTGCCGCGCCGGACTCCGCGGCCGCCGCGGGGCCGTCCTCCGGCCTCTCCCGGCCTCTCCCGGCCTCTCCCGGCCTCTCCCGGGGCCCCGGCCGGCCGTGCGCCGGGCCCCGCGGCGTTGCCCGGGCAAACCGTCCAGCGTAGGTCCGGGCCCGGGCCCGGACCAGGTGGCGCGGGCACCCCGGGGTCCCCGTCCGGAAGCCCCGGGTGGTGGCCGGATCACTGCGATACCACATGTATGCAGGCCATAAAGGTCGGTTGACGCTCCTTATAACCGGAAGTTACCTTCCCCGCCATCGACGGATCCGGCCGATCGGGGGCAACAGTGACCGGGGAGGACTCCCACACCGACGACGGCGCACTTCGCGTGCTCGAACTCCTCGCGGGCGAGGCACCCGCCCGCGCCTACGACCAACTCGTCGCCCGCGCCCGCACCTCGGGCCCCGCACCGCACGTCGAGCGGACGGAGCGGGCCCGAGGCCTCGCCCTGGAGGTCAACGCGCTCTTCGAGCGGCGCAGCCGGCGCGAGGCCGAACTCGCCGCGCTCGTCGACGCCGCCCGCGACCTCACCCGTCCCGGCAGCCTCGACGCGACCCTGCGCCTGATCACCCGCCGGGCCCGGCTCATGACCACCATGGACCTGGCGGCCGCCGTCCTCCTCGACGAGGACGGCGCCGCCACCCTCACCACCGCCGACGGCGCCGTCAGCGCCCTCACCGTCGGCTACCGCATCCCCGCCGGCGCCCTGCCGGCGGCGGCCGGCCCGGGGGAGCGGCCCGCCCCCTTCTGGACCGCCGACCACCTCGCCGACGACCGCACCACCCACGCCACCGCCCTGGACGAGGTGCTGCACGCGGAATCCCTCCAGGCGGTGCTCGGCGTACCGCTGTGCGCGGACGACCGGCACATCGGCTACCTGTACGCGGCCTCCCGCGGCATCCACCACTTCACCCCCGACGAGATCGCGCTGATGCGCTCCCTCGCCGACCTCGCCGCCACGGCCATCCAGAGCGCCCGCCTGCTGGAGGGCATCCACACCGCCAACGCCGAACTGGCGAAGGCGGGTTCACGGGCACGGGCCTCCCTCGGCGACGCCCTGCGCGCCGGCAGCGTCCAGGACGAGCTCGTCCAGCTGGTCCTCGACGGCATCGGCCTCGACGCCCTCCTCGCCCGGGCCGCCGCCGAACTCGGCGGCAGCCTCGCCGTGCGCGGCGCGGCCGGCGAACGGCTCGCCGAACTCGGCCGGATGCCCCGCCCCGACCCCGGGGAGCTGGCCCGCGTACGGCTCAACGCGGCCGCCACCGGCGTGGCCTGCCCGCTGTCCGACGGGACCTGGGTGCTCCCGCTGTCGGTGCGGTCGGAGGACGTCGGCTGCCTCCTGTTCCACCCGGGCGCCGACGGCGGGACGCCCGGCGAGCGGGTCCTGCTCTCCTACGCCCGTACCGTCGCCCTGCTGCTCGTCGTCCAGCGCTCCAGCGCCGTCGAGGGCCGGGTGCGCGACGACCTGCTGGCCGACCTCACCACCTGGGAGGCCCCGCCCGAGCGGATCGTGGAGCGGGCCCGTGCCTTAGCCGCCGTGCTCCAGCGCCCGCACGTCCTGGTCGTTGCCGACGCACACGGTCCCGCGTCCGGCCTCGTCGAGAACTGGGCCGCCGCCTACGCCCGCCGCCACCGGGGCATGAAGACCCTCCAGGGCGACCGGGTCGTCCTGCTGCTGCCCGGCGAGGACGCGGCCGGGGCCGCCGCGCTGGTGCGCGCCGACCTCGCCGCCGTCACCGGGGCCCCGGTGACCGCCGGCGCCTCCGGACCCGCGCGGGGCGCCGAGGCCGTCCACCGCTCCTACCGGCAGGCCGTGCGCTGCCTGGAGGCGCTGACCGCCCTCGGCGCCACCGGCCGCTCCGCCGACGACCGCGACCTCGGCTTCCTCGGCCTGCTGCTCTCCGACGACCACGACGTCCCCGGCTTCGTCGAACGCACCCTCGGCCCGCTCCTGGAGCACGACGCGGAACGCTTCGGCAACCTCGTGGAGACCCTCCAGGGCTGGTTCAGCGCCGCCGGCAGCCCCACCCGGGCCGCCGAGATCCTCTACGTGCACCCCAACACGGTCTCGCGCCGCCTGGAACGCATCACCCAGCTGCTCGGCCGTGACTGGCAGCATCCCGACCAGGCACTGGAACTCCAGCTCGCGCTGCGGCTGCACCGGGCGCGCGCCGCACTCGACCCCGTACCCGCCGTCCCCCCGTCAGCGGGATCGACGTGACCGAGGCGACGGGGCCCCGGTGGGCGCCCGCCTCCAGCAGCCGCGAGGCGTGCGCCAGCGACACGAGCGTTGCGTGGCGGTGCCAGCCCTTGTAGGACCGCCCCTCGAAGTCCAGCGCGCCCACCGGCAGGCTGGTGTCGCGGAAGTCGGCGTCGGCGCGCCCGATCAGCCCGCCCAGCCCCAGCAGCGTGCCCCGGCCGGCCCCGGTCAGGCTGGTCAGCCACAGCTCCGACACCTCCCGGGACGTCGGCGACCACACCCCGACCAGCGTCAGCGGCACCGCCGCCGGACCGCCGGGCAGCCGTACGGGCAGCAGCCCCACCAGCGAGGTCTGTGCCCGCCCCGGCCGCGCCGGGTCCGGCCACTGCACCGGCCGCCGCTGCGGCCGCGCCAGCTCCGCCAGCCCGCCCGCCGACCCCGCCACGGCCCGGCTGCGCCCGGCCGACAGGTTCGGCGCGAGCAGGCCCGTACCGGTCCCGACCCGTATCAGGAACGGCAGGCCGGCCCGCGAGAACGACTCCACCAGCGGCAGTACGGCCTGCTCCCGGGCATCGGCCACCACCGGCAGCGCCGCCCCGGTCCAGCCGGCCGCCTCCACCACCATGTCCACGGCCAGCGCCTCCGGCGCACCGGCGGCCCCCGCGTCCACCGAGTCGTCGGGGATCGCCGCCCGGCGGCGCAGCTCCGTGTCGTCGAGCCAGTCCCCGCTCAGCGACAGCCGCCAGTTCACCGGGGCCGCCGCCGCGCCGGAGGCCAGCCACAACCCGTACCCGTGCTGGCTGTTGACGACCTGCCCCAGCTGCGGGACGAACCTGCGCCCCACCCCCACCGAGTGCCGGCCGGTCTTCGGGATCACCAGCGGGCGCACCACCCAGGCGCGCGGCGCCAGCAGCCGCTCCAGGCCGGCCGTCAGCTCCGCCCGCAGCGGGGACCAGTCCCAGGTCGAGGAGCTGATGAAGTGGTGCAGGCTCTGTTCCGCGGCCCGTTCGCCGGTGCTCGCGGCCAGGTTGCGCATCGTCTTGCGGCCGGGCGTGTCCAGCAGGGCCCGTACGTACAGCTCGCCCTTGTGCCGCTGGTCCCGGCGGCGCAGCGAACCCAGCACCGACGTGCGCAGCGCGCGGACCTCCGAGGGCGGGACACGGGACAGGCTCTCGGCTTCCAGGGCCGGGCGAACGGTTCGCATGACGCTCCTCGGGGTCGGCACCCCGAGGCAGCCTGGCGGGGGCGGTCCGTGGTGTCGTGGTGTGGGATGCCCTCCACCCTCCCCGCCGGGCGGCATCCGGCACAGGTAGGCCGGAAACACACTTACCGACCGGTCACCCCGTTCGCCCCGGCCGGCCCCGCACCGCCCGACGGGCCCGCCGCGCGTGGTGGCCGGGCCACCACCCGGGGGCGGCGACGGACGCCCGCGCACCCGGTCCGGGCCGTCCCCGCCGTCCGCCGGCCGCCGCCGCGCCACCCAACGTGCCTGCTCCCGACCGGTGTTCGGGCTCCCGGGCGCGGCCCCGTGAAGAGTGTGGCCGGGCGACCTCCTCCCCGGCGCCGATCTGCGGAAGCGTGGACGTACGCATACCCCGGCGCCCCTCCGGGGCACGCCGCACCGCCGAAAGACTCAGGAGACCCCCCATGCCGTCCCGCAGGTCAGGGGAGCGAACACCCCGCCTCCGCCGCACCCTCCGCATACGCGGGCGGTGGCGCCCCGGCACCCGCGCCACCCGCCTCCTCGCCGCCTCCGCGGCCCTCCTGTGCACGGGCGGCCTGCTCACCGCCGCGCCCGCCGACGCCACCGAGGACCGCACCGAGGGCACTCCCCGCGTCCGCGCCCTCGTCGCGCGGATGACCCTCGACGAGAAGCTGTCCTTCGTCCACTGGACGGCCGGCCCCGTCGGCGGGCCCCTCGCCCGGGGCGTCGGCTACCTCCCCGGCGTGCCCCGCCTGGGCGTACCCCCGCTCCAGGCCTCCGACGGGCCGGCCGGCGTCCGCCTCAACGGCGTCCGCTCCACCGCCCTGCCCACCCCCACGGCCCTCGCCGCGACCTTCGACGACTCCCTCGCCACCGCCTACGGCAAGGTCCTCGGCCACGAGGGCCGGGCGCTCGGCCAGGACGTCGTCCTCGGCCCGATGGTCAACACCATCCGGGTGCCGTACGGCGGCCGCAACTTCGAGACCTTCAGCGAAGACCCCCTGGTCGCCTCGCGCACCGCCGCCGCCCAGATCAAGGGCACCCAGAGCCAGGGCCTGATGGCCACGGTCAAGCACTTCGCGGGCAACAACCAGGAGACCGACCGCTTCACCGTCGACGCCGCCATCGACGAGCAGACCCTCCAGGAAGTCGAACTCCCCGCCTTCCGCAGCGCCGTCGACGCCGGCGCGGCCGCCGTCATGTGCGCCTACAACGGGGTCAACGGCACCCACTCCTGCGGCAACGACCAGCTGCTCCAGAAGGTCCTGCGCGAACAGTGGGGCTTCCGGGGCTGGGTGATGTCCGACTGGCTCGCCACCCACGCCACCGCCGACCTCACCAAGGGCCTCGACCAGGAACTCGGCCTGGAGATGGGCAAGCCCACCGACCCCGTCCCGGACTCCAAGTACCTCGGCTCCTCCCTGCGCAAGGCCATCGCCGACGGCACCGTCCCGCAGGCCGCACTGGACCGCTCGGTGACCCGCATCGTCGGCCAGATGGAACGCTTCGGCCTCCTCGACGCCCCCGCGGCCCCGCGGCCCGCACGCGACGCCGCGGCGGGACGCGACACCGCCCGCGCCGTCGCCGAGAACGGCGCCGTCCTGCTGCGCAACACCGCGCCCGCCGGCGGACGCAAGGCCCTGCCGCTCACCGGCGCGGCCGGCACCGACCTCGCCGTCATCGGCGACAGCGCCCTGCGCCCCAAGGTCTCCGGCCTGGGCAGCGCCCACGTCGTGCCCGACGCCGCCAAGGCCCCGCTGGACGCCCTGCGCGAGCGGGCCGGCTCCGGCGCCGCCGTCCGCTACGAGCCCGGCGTCGACCGGCTCGGCAGCCCGCTGCCCGCGGAGAACCTCAGCCCCGCCTTCACCGGCGGCAGGCAGCTCGACCCCGGTGGCGACCGCGCCTTCTACGACGGCACCCTCACCGTCCCCGCCGACGGCGACTACCGCATCGGCGTCCGCGTCGACGGCGGCCTCGCCGTCCTGCAGGTCGAGGGACAGGAGCCGGTCTACGCCGCCGACTCCTTCAGTGAGACCACCAGCGTCGTCCTCCGCCTCACCCGGGGCACCCACAAGCTGTCCATGAGCGGCTGGGCCTGGCCCGACCGCCCGCTGTCCGTCGACCTCACCTGGGTCACCCCGCAGCAGGCCGCGCAGAACCTCGAACGCGCCGTCGCCGCCGCCCGCACCGCCAAGACCGCCGTCGTCTTCGCCCAGGACGAGGGCTCCGAGGGCTACGACCGCCCCTCGCTCTCCCTGCCCGACGGCCAGGACGCGCTGATCTCCGCCGTCGCCCGCGCCAACCCCAACACCGTCGTCGTCCTCAACACCGGCTCCTCCGTGCTGATGCCGTGGCTCGCCGACACCGCCGCCGTCCTCGACATGTGGTACCCGGGCCAGGAGGGCGCCCAGGCCACCGCCGCCCTGCTGTACGGGGACGCCAACCCCAGCGGCCGGCTCACCCAGACCTTCCCCGCCTCCGAGGACGCCCACCCCGTCGCCGGGAACCCCAAGCGGTTCCCCGGGGTCGACGGCAGGCAGGAGTACAGCGAGGGCATCCACTCCGGCTACCGCTGGTACGACGAGCAGGGCGTCACCCCCCTCTTCCCCTTCGGCCACGGCCTGTCGTACACCACGTTCGACTACCGCGACCTCGCCGTGGAGCGCACCGCCGCCGGGGCCGCCGTCCGCGTGACCGTCCGCAACAGCGGGCCCGTCGCCGGCAAGGAGGCCGTCCAGGTCTACCTCGGCCCCAGCCCCCTCGTCTCCGCGCCGCAGGCCGTCAAGAAGCTCGCCGGCTACACCAAGGTCTCCCTCGAACCCGGCGAGGAGAAGCGCGTCACCGTCCCGGTCGACGCCCGCCAGCTCCAGTACTGGGACACCGGACGCCACGCCTGGACCGGCGCCCCCGGCCCGCGCGCCGTCAGCGTCGGCTCCTCCTCGGCGGACCTCCGCCTCACGTCCCGCCTCAACCAGTGACCGACCTCCCACCCACCCCTTCCGATTGGATGCGCATGACCGCGAACGAACAGCCCACGACCACCCCCTCGACCCGCCCGGTCGGCACGGCCGAGGCCATCGACGCACGGGAGGAGACCGGCCTGCGGCACGTCGCCTCCCTCTCCACCGAACTCCGGGACGTCGTCGAGGTCGAGCAGCGCCAGGTCCGCCTGGAGCGCGTGGTGCTGGTCGGCGTCTGGACCTCCGGCACGGTCGCGGAGGCCGAGAGCTCCCTCGCGGAGCTCGCCGCCCTCGCCGAGACCGCGGGCGCCCTGGTCCTCGACGGGGTGATCCAGCGCCGCGACAAGCCGGACCCGGCCACGTACATCGGCTCCGGCAAGGCGAAGGAGCTGCGCGACATCGTCATCGAGACGGGCGCCGACACGGTCGTCTGCGACGGCGAGCTGAGCCCCTCGCAGCTCGTCCGGCTGGAGGAGTTCGTCCAGGTCAAGGTCGTCGACCGGACCGCCCTGATCCTCGACATCTTCGCCCAGCGGGCCACCTCCCGCGAGGGCAAGGCCCAGGTGGCGCTCGCACAGATGCAGTACATGCTGCCGCGCCTGCGCGGCTGGGGCGCCTCCCTGTCCCGGCAGATGGGCGGCGGCGGGGCCGGCGGTGGCGGCATGGCCACCCGCGGCCCCGGCGAGACGAAGATCGAGACCGACCGGCGGCGGCTGCGCGACAAGATGGCCAAGATGCGCCGGGACATCGACGAGATGAAGACCGCCCGCGACCTCAAGCGCCAGGAGCGCCGCCGCAACAAGGTCCCCTCGGTCGCCATCGCCGGCTACACCAACGCGGGCAAGTCCTCGCTCCTCAACCGGCTCACCGGCGCCGAAGTCCACGTCCAGAACGCGCTGTTCGCCACCCTCGACCCGACCGTCCGCCGCTCGGAGACCCCCGCGGGCCGCGCCTACACCCTGGCCGACACGGTGGGCTTCGTCCGCCACCTGCCGCACCAGCTCGTCGACGCGTTCCGCTCGACGCTGGAGGAGGTCGCGGAGGCGGACCTCATCCTCCACGTGGTCGACGGCTCGCACCCGGACCCGGAGGCCCAGATCGAGGCGGTCCGCGCCGTCATCGGCGAGGTCGGCGGCGCGGGCGTCCCGGAGGTCGTCGTCGTCAACAAGGCCGACACCGCCGACCCGCAGACCCTGGCCCGGCTCCTGGAGGCGGAACCCGGCGCCGTCGCCGTCTCGGCCCGCACGGGCGAGGGCGTCGCCGCCCTCCTCTCCCGCATCGAGGCCGAACTCCCGCACCCCGAGACGGAGATCGAGGTCCTGATCCCCTACAGCGAGGGCCACCTGGTCGCCCGCATCCACGCGAGCGGCGAGATCCTCGCCGAATCCCACGGCGAAACGGGCACGCTCCTGAAGGCCAACGTCGACGCCGCCCTGGCCGCGGAACTCTCCGCCTACGCCGCCTGATTCCCCCCTTCCTTCGGGCGCCATTCCCGCAGGAATTGCGCCATTCCTTCGGAAGAGGGTCGCCATACGTCCACTCGGATGTCACAATAAAAGTGCTCTAGAAAAAGCCCAGGAGGTAACCCATGACTGATACGCCGGAAAACCACGCCGCCGAGGCCGACGGCAAGGCCAAGTTCCGCGAGGCTCTGGAGCGCAAGGCCCGTAACTCCCGCTCCCAGCAGGCCCACCACGAGGGCCGTCTGAAGATCAAGGGCTTCAACGGACCCAACGGCCAGAACCGGACCTTCCGCCGCAAGGCCGGCTGACCCTTTCCACCCCTGAACGCGCGGGCTGCCGCGACCCGGTCACCGGCCGGTTCGCGGCAGCCCTTTTCCCGTTTCCGCACACTCCGCTCGAATTCCACTGGAGCGCGGCTCGGGAAACAATACAGCGCGACCTCGTGCGGGCGCATCCGAATTTCCGGCCGGCATCACCCGGAAAACCGGGAATCCGGGTTCCCGACAACCCGGCAACCCGGTAAAACAAAACTGGCCCATCGGTTTCCCGCCCGAGCGGCGGAACGACGGGATCGGCCCGCCCGGCGGGGCCGGGCGGGCCGCTGGAGGGGAGGGGGCCGGGCGTCAGACGCGCGCCGGCCGGGTGAAGGCCGCCAGGTCCTCCACCAGGGCCGCGTTCACCGCACCCCGCTGCGCGTTGAGGTAGAAGTGGCCGCCCGGGAAGGTGCGCAGGCGGAAGGCGCCGTCCGTGGTCCCCGCCCACGCCCCGGCCTCCTCGGCCGTCACCTGCGGGTCGGCGTCACCGGTCAGGACGCTGACGGGGCAGCGCAGCCGTACCCCTTCCCGGGGCGCGTACGTCTCCACCGCCGTGTAGTCCCCGCGCAGCACGGGCAGCACCATCCCGGCGATGTCCGGGTCGGCGAGGAGGGCGGCGCTGCCGCGGTCCAGCCGTACGACCTCCTCCAGGATCCCGGCGTCGTCCCGCAGGTGGACCGTCTCGTGGCGGACCGTGGACGGGCCGCGGCGCCCCGACAGCACCAGCCCGAGGACGCGTTCGCCGTCCGGACCGTCCGCCAGCCGCCGCGCCGTCTCGTAGGCGAGCGTGGAGCCCATGCTGTGGCCGAAGAAGACCACCGGGCCGTCCACGGCGGCGGACAGCACCCGCGCGATCTCGTCCGCCAGGGCGTGCAGGTCCGTGCGCACCGGCTCGGCGCGGCGGTCCTGGCGGCCCGGGTACTGCAGCGACAGCACCCGCACCCCCGGCGACAGTGCCTCGGAGAGCGGGTGGAAGTAGCTGGCGGCCCCGCCCGCGTAGGGGAAGCAGACCAGGGTGGGCGCGCCGTCGGAGGCCGGGTGGTACTGCCTGAGCCACAACTCGCGCAGGGCCTGGGGGTCCGCCATGGGGAGGGTCCGTCCTCTCGTCCGTCGGGGGCGGCCGGCGCCGCACCCGTCGGCTCCCACGGCACCAGCACCCGCTCGCCGCCCGCTCGAAGGCCGCTGGGGAGACCCCCTCCCGGCCCCGCCTGGGCTCAGCCCCCGCCCTCGCGCGGCCGCAGCACGTCCCGCAGCACCCCCCGCGGCAGGCCGCGCTGGCGGCGTTCGCGCGGGTAGCCGATGGAGACCTCGTCGAAGCGCACCCCGCCGTGGTAGGTCGTCCGGGGGATGTGCAGGTGCCCGTACACCACGGCCGCCGCCCGGTAGCGCAGGTGCCAGTCCGCGGTGAGGGTGGTCCCGCACCACTGCGCGAACTGCGGGTAGCGCAGGACGTCGGTGGGCTCCCGGACCAGCGGGTAGTGGTTGACCAGCACGGTCGCCAGCGCGGGGTCCACCTCGTCCAGGCGGGCCTCCGTCGCCGCCACCCGGGCCCGGCACCAGCTGTCGGCGTCCGGGTACGGGTCGGTGTGCAGCAGGAACTCGTCCGTGCACACCACCCCCGACTCGTGGGCGGCCGCCAGGGACTGTTCCTTCGTCAGCCCCGCGGCCCGGAACGAGTAGTCGTAGTGGACGAAGAGCGGGGCGACGGCCACCGGGCCGCCCTCCCCCTCCCACACCGGGTACGGGTCCTCCGGCGTCAGGACGTCCAGGCCCCGGCACATCTCCACCAGGTACCGGTAACGGGCCTCCCCGCGCAGGGAGACCGCGTCGTCCCGCGGCGTCCACAGGTCGTGGTTGCCCGGGGTCCACACCACCCGCGCGAAACGGTCCCGCAGCAGGCCCAGCGCCCACTCGATCTCGGACGCCGTCTCGCTGACGTCCCCGGCCACCAGCAGCCAGTCACGCGGGGACGTCGGCACGATCTGCTCCTCGACCAGCCGCCGGTTCTCCGCGTGCACCACGTGCAGGTCGGACACGGCGAGCAGCCGCCCGGCCGCCGCCATCAGCGGGCCACCTTCCGCAGCCAGCCGTCCACGGTCGCCGCCACCGCGCCCGCGTCCGCGTCCAGCAGTGAGAAGTGGTCGCCCGGCACCTGCGCCACGTGGTCGGCGTACTCCCAGCCGCCCGCGGCCGAGGCCGCCGACGCGGCGGCGCGCACCAGCAGCGTCGGTGCCGCCGCCGGCTCCGGCGTCCAGTCGGCGAACACCCGCAGATGGCCGCCCATCGCCAGGAACCGCCCGTCGTCGGGCACCCCCAGCGGGCCGTCGGGGTCGAGGATCCGCTCCATCAGCACCGCCAGCCCATGGCGGCCCTCACCGCGCGCGTACGTGTCCAGCAGCACCACTGCCGCCGCCTCCCTGCCGATCTCCGGAAGCTCCCGGGCCACGGCGTGCGCGACCCAGCCTCCGGACGAGTGTCCCAACAGCACCGGCCGTGCCGTTCCCGCCGCGGCGGCGACCGCCTCCGCCTGTGCCCGTACCAGGGCCTGCCGGCTGCGCGGCAGCACCGCCTCCCCCGCGAACCCGGGGTGCGGCAGCACCGTCAGGCCCCGCTCGCCGGCCAGGGCCGCGGCCAGCCCCAGGTACTCGTGCGGGCCCGAGGACGCGCCCAGCGAGGGGAACGCGAACAGCCCCGCCGCGCCCTCCCGGTGGGGCGCCGGGCCGGCCGGGGCCGGCCACTGCGCCACCCCGGCGCGGGAGTCGTAGCCGGGCACCAGCTCGGCCGCCGCCATCAGCAGCGCCGCGCCCTCGGCGGTACGGCCCTGCGCGTGCGCGCCCCGCAGCAGCCCGGCCAACGTGCCCCCGGCCCGCCGGGCGGCGTCGGAGGCCTGCGGCGCCCCGTCGAGCAGCCCGGCCAGGTACCCCGCCAGCCGCGTCACCGACGGGTGGTCGAAGACGACGAGCGGGGCGATCACCAGCCCGGTCGCCCCGCGCAGCGCACCGGCCAGCCGCCGGGCGCCCTCCGGACGCAGGCCCAGCTCGGTGAACGGCCGCTCCACGGACAGGGTTTCGGCGCCGGTGTGCCCGAGGGCGGCGGCCGCGTGCCCGCGCACCAGGTCCGTCAGCACCGCCGTCCGCTCCCCGGCGGGCAGCGCCGCCAGCCGTTCGCGCGGTGAAAGGGCCCCGCCGGGCCACCGGTTGACCGCCCGGCGGGGCCGTACGGGGACCAGGGCGCGCAGCAGCGCCGGCACGGGCCCGCCCGCGGCCCGCAGCGGGCCCGCGTCGGCGCGCGCGGAGACCAGGGTCAGGCTCCGCGCGAGCGCGTGCCCCAGCGGCGCCGGCCCGGCGGCCCCGGACAACGGGACCAGGCCCGCCGGGACGCCCTCCGGGTCGGCACCCCAGCCCAGGACGGCCGCCGGCAGCCCGGCGGCGCGGCGGCGGGCCGCCAGCGCGGTCAGGAACGCGCCCAGGACGGCGGTCTCCTCGGCGCAGCCCGCGCCGACCACGCCCCCGACGGTGGTGACGAACGCCAGCGGCGTGGTGTGCCCGTCCAGGGCGAGCGCGGCGTCCACCGCGGCCTCCAGCGACGGCCCGTCCGGCCCGGCCAGGTGGACGATCGCCGCCGCCTCCTCACCGGGCCCCGCCAGCCGTACGCCGTGCCCCTCGACCAGCTGCCGGGCGGCCTCCTCGGCGCAGGGCCCGTCGGAGGCGCCGCTCAGCCGCACCGACTCCGGGCCGCCGGCCGCGAGCGCCCCCGCCGCAACGGGTTCGGCCCGCACCAGCCGCCGCGCGTGGGCGACGCCGTCACGCAGCGCCAGCTCCGGCTCCGCACCGCCCAGCGCCCGCACCAGGGCCTTGCGGCTGGCGTCGCTGTCGTCCATGTCCACCAGCATGAGGCGGCGCGCGCCCTCCTCGGCGAGCCACGCCTGCACCGAGCGCACGAAGCCGCGTACGGCCGCGCCGGCCAGGTCGGGGACGTCCTCGCCGGGCAGCACCTCCTCCGCGCCGCTCGTCACGACGGCCAGCGCCGTGCCCGCGCAGCGCTCCTCGGCGAGCCAGGAGCCGACCAGTTCGCGGACCTCGTCCACCGCGGCCCGCACGCGGGCCCCGGACACCTCACCTCCGTCCCCGGCCCGCGTCAGCGGCGCCAGGACCAGCTCCGGCAGCCCGGCCGCGGCCAGCAGGCCCGCCAGCCCCGGGTGGACGGGGGCCCCGTCGCAGTCCGGCAGCACCGACGGGCCCCGCCCGCCGTCCGCCGGTAAGCCGACCAGCGCCCGGGTCACCGAGGCGGCCGCCTCCGGGGCGTCGGCGGCCCGCTCCCACACCGGGCGCAGCGGGACGACGGGCCGTCCGCCCCGGCGAGCGCCCTCCGGTACGGCCGACAGGGTGACCGTGGCGGCCGCCACCGGGCCGCCCCCGGCGTCCGCGAGCTCCAGCTCCACCACCCCGAACGCCCCCCGCGCCGCCCGCACCCGCAGGGAGGCGGCGCCCGTCGCGTACAGGGCCGCACCCCTCCAGGCGGCGGGCTCCAACGGCTCCTCCCCGGCGGCCAGTACGGGGTGCAGCGCGGCTTCCAGGAGGGCCGGGTGCAGGGCGTACGCCCCGGCCCGCGCCACCTGTCCGTCCGGCAGGGCCGCCTCGGCGAAGAACTCCTCGCCGCGGCGCCAGGCCCGCTCCAGGGCGGGATGCTCCCCGTCCACGTCCAGCGGTTCGGCGTCCTGCGGCGGCCACGCGGCGGCGCCCGGGCCGTCGCCCCCGGCCGGCGCCCGGCCGGGGGCCAGGGCCGCCGTCAGGTGCCGCACCCACGGCTCGTCCGCGGACGCCGCGTCCGGCCGCGAGGCCACGGTCAGCCGGCGCCGGCCCGCCTCGTCGGGGGCCTGCACCAGCAGCTGCAGCCGGACCCCGCCCCGCTCGGGCAGCACCAGCGCGGCCTCGGCGGCCGCCTCCGCGACCTCCGGCAGACCGACGGCCGCGCCCGCCGCGAGGGCCGCCTCCACGAGCGCGGCGACGGGCACCTCTCCGCCCGCCGGCCAGGGGTGGCTGCGCGCGGAGACCGTCCCGGTGAACAGGACGGAGCCGGCCTCCGGGAGGTCCAGCCGGTACGCGGCCAGCGGATGCCCGGTCGCGGTCATGCCCGCCGCCGTCGCCGTCGTCTCCGGTTCCGGTTCCGTTTCCGTCCGGGGCGCCGGTGCGGCCCCGGCCGCCGTTCCCGCCGCAGTTCCCGCCGTCCCGGACGGATCCGCCCCCGCCCCCTCGTCGCCGGGGGCGTCCGCCGGGCCGGCGGGGATCCCCAGCGGGAGTTCGGCGAGGGCGCCGTGGACGTACAGGCTCGCGGTCGCGGTGAGCAGCGACCGCACCTCGTCCCCCTGCCGCCGCAGGGCCGGCACCAGGACGGCGGCCGCGCCGGCACCCGCGAGGCAGGCGCGGGTCATGGGGGTCAGGAGGCCGTCGGGGCCCAACTCCAGGAAGGCGGAGGCCCCTTCGGCCTCCAGGGTGCGGACGGCGTCCCGGAAGCGGACGGTCTCGCGGACGTGGCGGACCCAGTACTCGGGGCGGGCGATCCCGTCCGTCACCAGGCCGCCGGTGAGGGCGGAGACGAAGGCGATGCGCGGCGGCCGGAAGTCCAGGCCGCGGACGGCCTCGCCGAAGGCGTCCAGGACCGGATCCATCAGCGGGGAGTGGAAGGCGTGGCCGGCGCGCAGCACCTTGGACTTCACGTCCAGCTCGGCCAGCCGCGCGACCACACCGGAGACGGCCCCGCGGGCGCCCGAGACGACGACGGTGTCCGGCCCGTCGACGGCGGCGATGGCCACGCCGGGCACGAGCAGCCGGGCGACCCGCTCCTCGCCCGCCCCGACGCGGACCATGACCCCGTCCCCGGGCAGGGCCTCCATGAGCCTCCCGCGCGCGGTGACCAGCGCGGCGGCGTCCTCCAGGGACAGGACCCCGGCGACGTGCGCGGCGGCGATCTCGCCCACCGAGTGCCCGCCGACGAACCCCGGCACCACGCCCCAGGACTCCACCAGCCGGTACAGCGCCACCTCGACGGCGAACAGCGCGGGCTGTGCGGTGCCCGGCCGGTCCAGGGCGTCGGCGCCGTCCCCGAGGACGAGGTCCTTCAAGCCCCCGCCCAGCTCCGCGCACACCTCGTCGAAGGCGTCGGCGAACACCGGGAACGCCCCGTACAGCCCGCGGCCCGTGCCCGGCCGCCGGCTGCCCTGGCCGGCGAAGAGGACGGCCAGGCCCCCCGCGCGCCGCGCGGAGCCGCGTACCAGCCCCTCGGCCCGCTGGTCCCGGGCGAGCGCGTCCAGCCCGCGGGCCAGCTCCCCGCGGTCGGCGGCGACCACCACCGCGCGGTGCTCGGAGTCCGTACGGCTGCCGGCGAGGCCCCGGCACAGTCCGGCGCCGGCCACGGCGCCACCGTCGTCCAGCCGGGCGCGCAGCCGCCGCGCCTGCGCGCGCAGGGCGTCCGGCGTGGTGCCCGAGACGGCGTACGGGAACGGGCGCGCGGCCGGTCCGGAGGGCACGGCACCACCGCCGGGGAGCGAACCGCCCGTGTCTTCGGCCATCGTGTCGTGTTCACCCATCCGTAGTGCGACGAGGTCGTGCGGGGGAGATGGTGCACACCGCGGGTGGAGGCGGACTCGAGGGCGGCTGAAGCGCCCCGCGCGGGTCGGCGCTCCCTCGAGGGGCAACGGACGGCGAATCCCCCAAACCGGTTCCTGTGGAAGGGAGATGAGAGCATGACGGGTGGGCCGGCCACGCGCTGGTCACGTGCCGGGAGAGAAAGGTGTCATCAGCAATGGAGAATTCCGCCGACGGCGTGCACGACCTGGTCATCCTCGGTGGCGGTAGCGGGGGCTACTCCTGCGCCCTGCGCGCGACCCAGCTCGGCCTGGACGTCGTCCTCATCGAGAAGGGCAAGCTGGGCGGCACCTGCCTGCACAACGGCTGCATCCCGACCAAGGCCCTCCTGCACGCCGGCGAGGTCGCCGACGAGCTGCGCCGCGCCGAGTCCTACGGGGTCGCGGCCACCTTCGGCGGTGTCGACATAGCCGGGGTGCACGCGTACAAGGACGGCGTCATCGCGGGCCTCTACAAGGGCCTCCAGGGGACCCTGAAGGCGCGCAAGAACCTCACCCTGGTGGAGGCCGAGGGCCGCCTCGTCTCCCCGACCGAGGTCGAGGCGGGCGGTGTCCGCTACCAGGGGCGCCACATCGTCCTCGCCACCGGCTCCCAGCCGCGCTCCCTGCCCGGCCTCACCATCGACGGCGACCGCGTCATCTCCTCCGACCACGCCCTGTTCCTCGACCGGATCCCCGAGTCGGCGGTCGTCCTCGGCGGCGGCGTCATCGGCGTCGAGTTCGCCTCCGCCTGGAAGTCCTTCGGCGTGGACGTCACCGTCGTCGAGGGCCTGCCCCACCTCGTTCCCGCCGAGGACGTCGACATCTCGAAGTCCCTGGAGCGCGCCTTCCGCAAGCGGAAGATCAAGTTCGAGCTGGGCTCGCGCTTCTCCGGCGTCGAGTACACCGAGTCGGGCGTACGGGTCTCCCTGGAGAACGGCAAGCAGATCGAGGCCGAGCTGCTGCTCGTCGCCGTCGGCCGCGGCCCGGTCTCCGCCGGCCTCGGCTACGAGGAGACGGGCGTCGCCGTCGAGCGCGGCCACGTCGTCGTGGACGAGCTGCTGCGCACCAGCCTGCCGACCGTCTCCGCCGTCGGCGACCTGGTCCCGACCCTCCAACTGGCCCACGTCGGCTTCGCCGAGGGCATCCTGGTCGCCGAGCGCGTCGCGGGCCTGCCCGTGACCCCCATCGACTACGACGGCGTCGCCCGCGTCACCTACTGCGAGCCGGAGATCGCCTCCGTCGGCCTCACCGAGGCGAAGGCCAAGGAGCTCTACGGCGAGGACAAGGTCGTCGTCAGCAGGTTCAACGCCGGCAGCACCGGCAAGAGCAAGATCCTCAAGACGGCCGGCGACGTCAAGCTCGTCCAGCTCGCCGACGGTCCCGTCATCGGCCTGCACATGATCGGCTCGCGCATGAGCGAGCAGATCGGCGAAGCCCAGCTCATCTTCAACTGGCAGGCCCTGCCGTCGGAGGTGGCGAGCCTCGTCCACGCCCACCCGACCCAGACCGAGGCCCTGGGCGAGGCCCACCTGGCCCTCGCGGGCAAGCCGCTGCACGTCCACGGCTGAGCCGCGCCGCGCCGCCGCGGCCGGTAACCGCCAGGAGACGGGCCGGGGACAACTCCCCGGCCCGTCCGGCGTTTTCGGGGCGAACCGCTGGTACGGAGCCCGTACGGATGCCAGGATCACTGCGCGCGCGGGCACGGGCCCGCCGGTATCCAGCCACCCGGCCACAGGTGAGGACGGACCCATGAACCCGGAACACGGCGCGACCCCGGAACACGGCACCTCCCCCGGCACCACGCAACCGTCCGCCGCCGACCGCGCGGCCGGCCCCCTGCTCGCCCTCTCCACCGTCCTCGTCGGCCTGATGGCGGGCCTGTTCTTCGCCTTCGACGTCTCGGTGATGCCCGGCCTGGCCGCGGGCGACGACCGCACCTACGTCACCGCCATGCAGCACATCAACGCCGTCATCGACGGCAACGGCCTCTTCGGCAGCGTCTTCGTCCTCGCCCTGCTCGTCACCGCCGCCGCGGCCGTCGTCGAGTACCGCAAGGGCAGACGGGGCCCCGCCGTGTGGGCGGGCGCGGCCGCCGCCGCCTACCTCGCCGTCCTGGTGATCACCTTCACCGTGAACATCCCGCTGAACAACGAACTCGCCGCCGCGGGCGACGCGGCGCGGATGACCGGCTTCGCGGTGGTCGACAAGTTCAAGGGCACCTGGGTCACCACGAACATCCTGCGCACCCTGCTCTGCACCGCCGCCCTCGCCGCCCTCACCCGCGCCCTCCTCCTCCACGGCCGGGCCACCCCGCGCTGACCCCCTTCCTCCGCCGTCGGGGCTACCCGTGCAGGACCAGCTCCCACACCAGCAGACCGAACGCCACCACGCACAGCGCCGTGCGCCACGTGTTCGCCCGGACCCACGGGCCCTCGAACGCGCGGCGCACGGCCGCCGGGTCGGCCGTCCGCTCCACCGGGCCGGCCTGCTCCAGGGCGTTGTTGAGCGGGATGTTCACCCGCCCGGTGACGACCATCGCGAGGACGTACGCGACGAAGGCCCCCGCCAGCGGCACCGGTGCGCCGGGCCCGCCGGCCGCCAGGTGCAGGGCCAGGGCGAGCCCGGTGAACACCAGCGCACCCAGATAGCCCAGCAGGAACCAGCCGTTGAGGATCGCCGTGTTGATCCGCTGCATCGTCTCGACCACCGTACGATCGCCACAGGCCCGCAGCCCCGGCATGACCGCCACCGTGAATCCGTAGAAGAGGCCGCTGACCAGCCCCATCGTGATCGTCGCCGCGATCAGTGCCGCGAACCGTGCCGTTTCCATGCGGGTCTCCCCCTCGTCGCCCGTTGCCGCGCCGGGTCCGATCGTACGGTCGCGAACGCGCCACGCGCCGTGACGACGGCATTTCCCGGCCCAGCAGGCGAGACGGGACCTCCTCAGGCTCCGTGCGGACGGGTACCCTCCCGCCAGGGCCCGCACGCCCGCCCGTGACGCTGGAGAGGAATCAGACGTGACCGACCCGAAGCACAGGCTGGATGTACTGAGGGCCGACATCGAGCGCCGGAACCCCGCCCAGCCCGAGTTCCACCAGGCCGTACGGGAGGTCCTGGACACCCTGGCCCCCGTGTTCGAGGCGCGCCCCGAGTACGCGGAGGCCGGCCTCGTCGAGCGGCTCGTGGAGCCCGAACGGCAGATCATCTTCAGGGTGCCGTGGACGGACGACCGCGGCCGGGTCCACGTGAACCGCGGCTACCGGGTGGAGTTCAACAGCGCGCTCGGCCCGTACAAGGGCGGCCTGCGCTTCCACCCGTCGGTGGACATCGGCGTGGTGAAGTTCCTCGGCTTCGAACAGGTCTTCAAGAACGCCCTGACCGGCCTGGGCATCGGCGGCGGCAAGGGCGGCAGCGACTTCGACCCGCACGGCAGGTCCGACGCCGAGGTCATGCGCTTCTGCCAGTCCTTCATGACCGAGCTGCACCGCCACATCGGCGAGCACACCGACGTCCCGGCCGGGGACATCGGCGTCGGCGGTCGCGAGATCGGCTACCTGTTCGGCCAGTACCGGCGCATCACCAACCGCTGGGAGGCCGGGGTCCTGACCGGCAAGGGCCAGGGCTGGGGCGGCTCCGAGATCCGCCCGGAGGCCACCGGCTACGGCAGCGTCCTGTTCGCGAGCGAGATGCTGGCGGTCGAGGGCGTCTCCCTCGACGGCCTCACCGCCGTGGTCTCCGGCTCCGGCAACGTCGCCCTGTACACGGTCGAGAAGCTCCAGCAGCTCGGCGCCAACCCGCTGACCTGCTCGGACTCCCAGGGCTACGTCATCGACGACAAGGGCATCGACCTCGCCCTCCTGCGCCAGATCAAGGAGGTCGAGCGCGGCCGCGTCAGCGAGTACGCCGCCCGCCGCGGCCCCTCGGCCCGCTTCGTGCCCGGCGGCCGGGTCTGGGAGGTCCCGGCGGACGTGGCGTTCCCGTCGGCGACCCAGAACGAACTGGGGGCCGACGACGCCCGCATGCTCATCGCCAACGGCGTCAAGGCCGTCTCGGAGGGCGCCAACATGCCCACCACCCCGGAGGCGGTCCACCTCTTCCAGGCCGCGGGCGTCGCCTTCGGCCCGGGCAAGGCCGCCAATGCGGGCGGCGTGGCGGTCAGCGCCCTGGAGATGTCCCAGAACGCGGGCCGCGTGGCATGGGCCCGCGACCGGGTGGAGGACGAACTGGCGGGCATCATGCGCGAGATCCACCGCGTCGCCCACGAGACGGCGGCCCGCTACGGCGCCCCGGGCGACTACGTGACGGGCGCGAACATCGCGGGCTTCGAACGCGTCGCGGACGCGATGCTGGCCCAGGGCGTCATCTGACCCCCCCTCCGTGCCCCGCACCTGCCGGGCCCGCACCCCGCGCCGGGGTGCGGGCCCGGTCCCGTCCCGGCCGCCCCGGCGTCCGGGTCCGGTCACTGACAGGCGACCAGCGCCACGTACAAGCCGACCGCGAGCAGGATTGGCACGGCCGCCGAGACCCCCGGGCCAGGGCGGTTGCCGGGCTCGGCCAAGGCGGCGAAGAGCAGGAACAGCGCCGCCGGCAGGAACACGAACATGAGGAGCACGGCCCCGATCGCCGACCAGGCCAGCAGGCCCGATCCGACGGCGAGGCAGGCGCGGGTGAAGATCCTCGGACGGTCCACGGTCAGCAACGGGACGACGGCCACGGCAGCGGTGGCCCAGGGGATCTCGAAGAGGATGCCCCGCATCATGACGGTCCACAAGGACGCCCCGGCCACCGCGGCCACCACCCCGGCCACGGCCCAACCCCGCTGCCGACCGCTCACTTCCCGACTTCCGGACACCACGGACCCCCTCGACTTGAACGCGTTCAATTGAACACGTTCAATATATGTCGGAGTGCGGGGCGCCGGAAGGCTCCAGCGGCAGCCGGGGGAGCGCGGGGCGGGAACGGAGGGGGGCGGAACGGGGGACGGCCCCGCACACCGACCCACCCGCACCCTCCGGCGGGACCGGCACTCCTGGCGGGTCCAGGCCCGCCCGGTCGCGGGTCCGGCGCGGACGCGTACCCTGGCCTCCCACCACCCCGAGGGAGTGACCGCGTGCTGACCGCCCTGGACGGTACGTACGGCGACCGCGCCGACGCCGTCGCCGTAGCCGGCCGTACCGCCTCGTACGAGCAACTGCTGGGCGCCGCCCGCGCCGTGGCCGCCGACGTCGCCGGCGCCCCCGCCTTCGCCGTCACGGCGACCGCCTCGCTCGAAACCGTCGCCGCCGCCGTCGGCGGGCTGCTCGCCGGGGTGCCCTTCGTCCCGCTGCCCCCCGATGCCGGCCCCGCCGAACGCGAGCACATCCTGCGCGACTCCGGCGCCGCCCTGACCACCGTCGACTTCGCCCGCCGGTCCGACGCGACCGCGCCCCGCGCGGCAGGCCCGCAGGACCCCGCCCTCATCCTCTACACCTCGGGCACCACCGGCCCCCCGAAGGGCGTGGTCCTCACCGCCGACGCCCTCGCCGCAGACCTCGACGCGCTCGCCGCGGCCTGGCAGTGGACCGCCGAGGACACCCTCGTGCACGGGCTCCCGCTGTTCCACGTGCACGGTCTCGTCCTCGGCGTGCTCGGCGCCCTGCGCACCGGGAGCCGCCTCGTGCACACCGGCCGCCCGACCCCGCAGGCGTACGCCGCCGCGGGCGGCAGCCTGTACTTCGGGGTGCCGACCGTGTGGTCCCGCATCGCCGCCGAACCCGCCGCCGCCGCGGCCCTGTCCGGCGCCCGCCTCCTCGTCTCCGGCAGCGCCGCCCTCCCCGCCCCCGTCTTCCGGGACCTGGAGCGCCTCACCGGCCACCGCCCCGTGGAGCGGTACGGGATGACCGAGACCCTGATCACCGTCAGCGGCCGCGCCGGCGGCGAGGTCCGCCCCGGCACCGTCGGCACCCCGCTCCCCGGCATCCGCACGCGCATCGCCGCCGAGCCGGGCGCCGAGATCGGCGAACTCCAGCTGACCGGGCCGACGCTGTTCTCCGGCTACCTGGGCCGCCCGGAGGCCACGGCGGCCGCCTACACCGAGGACGGCTGGTTCCGCACGGGCGACATCGCCGCCGTCGACCCCGAGGACGGCGTCCACCGCATCGTGGGCCGGGCCTCCATCGACATGATCAAGTCCGGTGGCTACCGGATCGGCGCGGGCGAGATCGAGAACGCCCTGCTCGACCACCCCCGGGTGAGCGAGGCGGCCGTCGTCGGCGTCCCCGACGCGGACCTCGGGCAGCGGATCGTGGCCTTCGTCGTCGCCGAGGGGGTCACGGGCGGCGAGCTGACCGACTTCGTGGCCGCACACCTGTCGGTCCACAAACGCCCGCGCGAGGTCCGCTTCGTCGCGTCCATCCCGCGCAACGCGATGGGCAAGCCGCAGAAGAAACTCCTGCTGACGGACGCCCCGCACGGGACCGACCGGTGAGCACCGCGCGCGCCGCCGCCTCCGGCAACCCCTGGATCCGCCGCTTCCACCCGCCGGCCCGCCCCTCCGGCGCGGCCCCGGTCCTCGTCGTCCTCCCGCACGCCGGCGGCAACGCCTCGTTCTACTTCCCGCTCTCCCGCGACCTCGCCGCGCACGCCGAGGTCCTCACCGCCCAGTACCCCGGCCGCCAGGAACGGTTGGGCGAGCCGGGCCCCGACACCGTCGCCGGGCTCGTCGGCGGGGTGGAAGGGGCCCTGGAACCCTGGCGGGGACGGCCCCTGGTGCTGTTCGGGCACAGCATGGGCGCGGTCCTCGCGTACGAACTGGCGCGCCGCCTGGAGGCGTCCGGCGAGGGCCCGCGCGGCCTGATCCTCTCCGGCCGCCGCTCCCCGTTGGTGCCCCGGCACGACGACCTCCACACCAGGGACGACGACGCCCTGCTCGCCCACGTCCAGGCACTGTCCGGTACCGACGCGGGGCTGCTGGCCGACCCGGAGCTGCGGGAGATGGTCCTCCCGGCGCTGCGCAGCGACTACCGGGCCGTCGGGACCTACCGCCACGAGCCGGGACCGCCGCTGCGCACCCCGGTCAGCGTGCTCTGCGGGGAGTCCGACCCGCGGACGAGTGCGGCCGAGGCCATGGGCTGGCGCGAGCTGACGGAGGCGGCCTTCACCTTCCGGGGCTTCCCCGGCGGGCACTTCTACCTGGTCGGGCAGCACGGGGCCGTGGTCCGCGCGATCGCCGACGACCTGGAGGCCTTCGCCGCCGCGGTGTGACGGCGCGCCGGGGGCGTCGCGGGGGCGTCGCGGGGGCGGCCCGGGGCGGCAGCGGCCCGGGGCAGCAGCGTCGCGGGGGCGGCGCGGGGGCGGTGGCGTCGCGCGGGCGGCGCGGGGCGGTGGCGTCCCGGGGGGCGGCCCGGTGGTGGCCCGGGCGGCGGCCTTCCGGGGGCGGCTCAGCCCGGCTGTTCGCCCCGCACCGCGAGGTGCCGGGCCAGCACCTCCAGCGCCTCCGTCACCTCCGGCAGCCGCTCGGCCCCGCCCTCTCCGAGGGCCCGGGCGAGGGCCTCCTCCACCTTCGAGGTCCCTGCGGCCCGTACGGCGGCCACCCGGGCCGAGGCGCCGGGCGCCGGCCGCACCAGGGTCCGGCGGCGGTCGGCCGGGTCGGGGGCCGTCACCACCGAACCGGCCTCGCGCAGGCGGGCGACGGCGCCCGAGACCTGGCTCTGCGGCAGGCCCGTACGCTGCGCCGTCTCGCCGACGGTGGTGTCCGGGTGCGCGGCGATGTCCCCCGCCACGATGACGACGGAGCGGGTGCCGCCCGCGTACTGCCCCGAGCCGCCGGGGGGTTCGGGCAGGGCTTCCTCGCCGAGCTTCATCAGGGCCCGGCCCAGCAGGAACAGTTCGATTCCATCCACCCGCCCCAAGTTACATCAGAAAAGATCCATCGAAATGTATCCATCGTTCTTGATGTATCGATGTCGATGGATTAATGTCGAGGGAGAGCGCAGGGCGAGGGCCCGCGCCGAACGACCGCGCGAAGGAGCGTTCCCGCCATGTCCAGCCACCGCGTCTCCACCTCCACCCTCCCGGTCCCCGGCGCCACCCTCCACTACCGACTCCAGGGCTCCGGGCCCCTGTTACTCATCTCCCAGAGCGGCGAGGGCGACGCCGACCGCACGGTCGACCTCGTCCCGCACCTCGCCGGCGCGTTCACCGTCCTGACCTACGACCGTCGGGGCCTGTCCCGCAGCCGCCCGGACGAGCCCGGCCGGACCACCTCCCTCGTCGAGCACGCCGAGGACGTCAGCCGCCTGCTCGCCGCCGTCACCGACGAGCCCGCCCTGATGCTCGGCTGCAGCCTCGGCGCCGTCATCGGCCTGCACGTGGCCGTCCGCCACCCCGGCCGGCTCTCCGCCCTCGTCGCCCACGAACCGGTCGCGCCGCGCCTGCTGCCCCCCGCCGACCGCGCCCGGCACGAGGCGGAGCTGGTCGAGCTCCAGCACCTCCACCGCACGGCCGGACTCCCCGCGACCCTCAGGGAGGCCGCCCTGGTGCTCGGCATAGACACCAGCGGCAAGGACTACGAACCGGGCCTCACCCCGCAGCCGCTGGACGAGCGGCGCCGCGCCAACTTCGACTACTTCGTCGAGCACGACTTCTCGGCGATCGTCCAGGACACCCTCGACCCCGCCGCCCTGGCCGCCGTCCCGACCCGCATCATCCCGGCCGTCGGCGCCACGACCCCCGCCACCGTCTTCGACGTCGCCTGCGCCGTCGCACTGGCGGACCTGGTGGGCGAGGAGATACGCACGTTCCCCGGTGGCCACAACGGCAACACCAGCCACCCCAAGGCCTACGCCGAACGCCTGTGCGCCCTGCTGACAGCGCTCTGACATGGCCTTATTGCGCGGGAAATGCTGTAGGCAAGGCCGATACCCATCAATACATTGACGCGCATGGACCAATCGCCTGGCGACTCCAGCATCGATCACCGCGCCCTCTTGGCGGCCTCCGTCACCGTCGCGCTGTGGGCCTCCGCATTCGTCTCCATCCGCGCTTCCGCCGAGCACTACGGCCCCGGCGCGCTCGCACTGGGACGCCTCCTGACGGCCTCGGTCGCGCTGGGCGTCGTCCTGCTGGTCAAGCGGGTGCCGTTGCCGCCCCGACAGGCCTGGCCCGGGATCCTGGCGTCCGGGGTGCTCTGGTTCGGGCTCTACATGGTGACGCTGAACTGGGGCGAGCAGGGCGTCGACGCGGGCACCGCCGCCATGGTTGTCAACATCGGCCCGATCGTCATCGCCCTGCTCAGCGGCTGGCTGCTGAAGGAGGGGTTCCCGCCGATGCTGCTCGCCGGGATGGGCGTCTCCTTCGCCGGGGCCGTGGTCGTGGGCATGTCCACCTCCAAGGGCGGCACGTCCTCCCTCACCGGGGTGCTGCTCTGCCTGGTCGCCGCGCTCGCCTACGGGGCCGGAGTGGTCTCGCAGAAGCCCGCCCTGCGGCACGCGGACCCGATCCAAGTCACCACGTACGGCTGCTTCGTGGGCACGGCCTGCACCCTCCCCTTCGCCGGCCAGCTCCTCGCACAGCTTCCCGCGGCACCCCTGTCGGCCACCCTCAACATGGTCTACCTGGGCCTCTTTCCGACCGCCCTCGCCTTCACCACCTGGACCTACGCCCTGTCTCGCACGACGGCGGGCAAGATGGGCGCGACGACGTACGCGGTCCCGGCGGTCGTCGTCCTCATCGCCTGGTTCGCCCTGGACGAGATCCCGGGCTGGCTGACCCTCCTGGGCGGCGCCATCTGCCTGGCCGGCGTCTCGGTCTCCCGCAGGCGGCCGAGCGGGGCGGCCCGGGTGGCAGCGGCGGCGAAGTAGCGGGGTCCGGGCAGGGCGGTGCCGGAGGGGGCGTGGGGCTTCCCGCCGGCCGGAAGGGCCTTCCGGGTCATTCCCCGAAGCGGCGGGCCACGCGCTCCAGTCGGCCGCGGTGGTTCTCCCACCAGGCCCGGTCTTCCGCCGGCAGGCTGTTCCTCCCCTTCGACTCGCCGGTGGATCCGTCGAGGGACTCGCGCAGGATGTCGGCGTGGCCGGCGTGGCGCTGGGTATCGGAGATCACGCGGACCAGGGCGTGATGCAGCGTCATCTCCCGCCGCTCCTCGGGCCACCACGGCACGCGTCCGACCGTGTCGAGCGCCAGCGAGGCGATCGTGGCGTCGGAATGCTCCCACGCCTGCCGGTACAGCCCGACGATGTCCTCGCGCGACTCGTCGGAGGTGGCCCACATGTCCGCGTTGGGTTCCGCGTCCTGCGTGTACCACCAGCCCGGCGGCTCTTCCCGGAAGAACGGGCGGCCGAAGGTGTCCCCGAAGTAGCCCAGCTCCACACCGGCGACGTGCTTGACCAGTCCCAGCAGGTTCGTTCCCGTGGGGGTCAGCGGGCGGCGGACGTCGTACTCCGACAGCCCTTCCAGCTTCCACACCAGGGCGTCCCGTCCCTCCTGCAGGTAACGGAGC
Source organism: Streptomyces sp. NPDC093801 (assembly GCF_040701585.1). Lineage (NCBI taxonomy): Bacteria > Bacillati > Actinomycetota > Actinomycetes > Kitasatosporales > Streptomycetaceae > Streptomyces > Streptomyces sp. NPDC093801. The sequence goes on from NZ_JBFBDP010000035.1 coordinate 36,405, forward strand.
AGCTCTGCCTTGGGATTCGGTTCGCTCATGCCGGCAGTCTTCCACCCCGCACCGGGGCGCGCGCTCAGCGGGTCTTCGGGAAGGCCGTGCGCAGGGCCGTGTCGCGCATCGTGAGGGCGATGCGGAGGGCCGGGAGGACGCAGAGCGTCTGCATCACCGCGTACCACCAGGGGCAGACGCCCGGGATCAGGTCGACGCCGATGACCGCGACCGGGAAGACGACCGTGATGGTGCGCAGGCGGTCGTAGGCGCGGCGGGAGCCGCCGGCGGTGGAGAGGGCCAGGCGGTGCAGGAGCACCGCGATGAAGGGGAGCAGGATCGCCCGGGTCCACATGAACGGGTTCACCATGTGGCCCGTGCTCGCCACCGCGACGACCGCGAGGAAGGCGGCGGTGGTGAGGGCTGCGTAGACCTTGACGGCGGTCCGCGTCGTGGTGAAGGCGGCCTGGGCGGCGGGGGTGTCGAGGAGGGCCGCGGAAGCGGGGGCGGCCGGCGCCGTGTTCGCGTTGGTTTCCATGGCCATGACGCTACGGAGCGGCCGCACGGCGGGGTATCGGCCTGGCCCCACAGGGGGGTGGGTCCAGCCCCACTCCCCTCCCCGGCCCGGGTGGTGCGGGCTCCGGACGGTGCACAGTGGTGGCGTCGAACGGTGCACGGACGAAGGAGCCGAGGGGGAGCCATGGAGGTACCAGGGGTCATGGGACGGGAGCGGCCCTGGATCGTGCGGGCCGGGGTCGGGTTCTGGCGGGCCGGAGCCGCCGCCGGCGTCTGCCTGCTGCTCCCCGCGGTGTGGGCCGCCGCCGTGGGACTGGCGGTGTGGTGCGGGGCGGAGCACCCGTGGTCGTGGATCGGGCCCGCCGTCATCGTGTGCGCGGGCACCCTGGCGCTGGCGCAGGCCGTCTGCCGGGCCGTGCGGGCGCTCGTCGCGCGGTGGACCGGTACCGCGATACCCGGCGGGTACCGGGAGGCCGGGCCGGTGATGCAGCTGTCCACCGGGTACTGGTGGAACGGCTTCAGCTACGAACGCAGCCGCCGCGACGCCGTCATGGACCAGCGGATGCGGCTGTGGTGGAGCGACCCCGCCACCTGGCGCGACCTGCGGTTCGCCGTCATCGCGCCCTTCACCGCCGGGCTGGTGGCCGCCGTCCCGCCGGCGGCGCTCGCGGTGGCGGTGCTCGGGCTGGCCGGCGCCGGGCCGGCCGGGTCCGGGGCCGCCGCCCGCCTGACCGGGGCCGGTGCGCTGGCGGTGGCCGTCGGCGCGGCCCCGTACGCCTGGCGGTCCCTGCACCGGGTCGCCGTCCGCTTCCTCGGTCCCTCCTCCGCGATGCTGCTCGCCGAGCGGGTGGACGAGCTGACCGTCCAGCGCGCCGACGCCACCGTCGCGCAGGCCGCCGAGATCCGCCGCATCGAGCGGGACCTCCACGACGGCGCGCAGGCCCGCCTCGTCGCGCTCGGGCTCTCCCTGGCCACCGCCGAGGCGCTGATGGACCGGGACCCCGAGCAGTCCAGGGCGCTGATGAGGGAGGCGCGGGCCGGGGCGGCCGCCTCGCTGACCGAACTCCGCGAGCTCATCCGGGGCATCAGCCCGCCCGTCCTCAGCGAGCGCGGTCTCGTCGACGCCGTCCGCGCGCTCGCGCTGGACGTCCCCCTCGACGTGGCCGTCAGGGCCGGCGGCCCGCTGCACCTGGACCCGCCCATCGAGTCCGCCCTCTACTTCGGCGTCGCCGAGCTCCTCACCAACGCGGCCAAGCACGCCGGGGCGAACCGGGCGCACGTCTCCCTCGTACGGGACGAGACGGGCATCGTCGTGGAGGTCGAGGACGACGGCCGCGGCGGGGCCGACGCCCGGCCCGGCGGCGGGCTCGCCGGCCTGCGCCGCCGTCTCGCCGTCTTCGACGGCACGTTGGCGATCACCAGTCCCCACGGCGGCCCGACCCGTGTGAGGATGGCAGTGCCATGCGCATAGCCGTAGCCGAAGACCTGTACCTCCTGCGCGACGGGATGGTCCGCCTGATCGAGGCGTTCGGGCACGAGGTGGTGGCCACGGCCGCCACCGGGCCCGAGACCCTCGACGTCCTGCGGACGCACCGCCCGGACGTGTCCGTCGTCGACGTCCGCATGCCCCCGACGCAGTCGGACGAGGGCCTGCGCGCGGCCCTCACCGCCCGCGCCGAGATCCCCGGGCTGCCCGTCCTGATCCTCTCCCAGCACGTCGAACAGCTCTACGCCCGCGAACTGCTGGCCGACGGCACCGGCGGCGTCGGCTACCTGCTCAAGGAGAGCGTGTTCGACGCGGACCAGTTCATCGGCTCCCTGGAACGGGTCGCGGAGGGCGGCACCGCCATGGACCCGGCGGTCATCGCGAAGCTGCTGTCGGGCAGCGCCCCCGACCGCGGGCTGGAGCGCCTCACCGAACGCGAGCGCTCCGTGCTGGCCCTGATGGCGGAGGGCCTGTCCAACCACGCCATCGCCCGCCGGCTGTTCCTCAGCGAGGGCGCGATCAGCAAGTACACGACCTCCCTCTTCGGGAAACTCGGCATCACGGACGACGACGACACCAACCGCCGCGTCCGCGCGGTCCTCACCTACCTCAACCGGCAGTAGCGTCCGCCCCCGCGCCCCCGTCACACCACGTACGTCGCCTCGTTGCGCCCCAGGAGGTAACCGAGCTGTAATCGGTTGTGCGCGCCGAGTTCCTGCTTGATGGCCGCGATATGGGCCTGGAGGGAGCGCTCGCTGATCCCTATGCGGCGGGCGATGGCCTTGTCCGAGTACCCTTCCACCAGCAGGCGGCTGATCGACTCCCGGATCGCCGGGACGACCTCGTCGGCCGCCTTCGCGGCGTGGAGGGGGACGAAGGGAAAGGGCTTCGCCCGGTCCCAGGCCTTGTCGAACGTGTCGCGGAGAAATCGTACGATAGTCGGTTCGGTAATCGAGATCGCCGTGGTACGGTCCTCGTTCGCCGAAATGAAGGCGACGTCGTCCACGATGATCAAACGGTCGAAGAATTCTTCGAGCGTCCGTACTTGAGCGCCATATTCCGTTACGGCGCGGACGTATTCCTTCGTCGCCTCGTCGAATCTCGTGGTGTGCTGATACAGGGTCCGCATCGCGACCCCCGCCGAGATTTGCCGGCGTACGGATTCCAGCGCGTCCTTCAGTACCGCGCTGGGCCGCGCCCCGTCGGGCTGGGCGGTGAGGATGTCCCGCCGGACCGCCCCGAGGGCCTCGTTGATCGCCGTCGAGATGCTGCCCAGGCCGTGCAGATACCGCACGCCGGGACCCACGACCTCCTCGGCCGGCGCCTCGACGGCCGCCGCCGCGGCCGGGCGGGCCGCCTGCTGGGCGGCCTCCTGCGCCAGCAGACCCAGGTGTGTTGCGAGTTCCCGCAAGAAGGCCTGCGGTTCCCCCGCCGCGGCCGAGCACAGCTCCGCAGGTGCACCGCTCTGTGCGGTTTTGACGTATTTGACTACGTCCACTACCCACCCCTGTCTGTCCGGTATGGAGCTGTTTGCATCGGTTGAGACCCCGTGGGTTCCCGCAATGCGTAAACCGGAGCCATCGTAGGTCTAGTTCCTCTCGAGCGGGCAGGGGAGATTTGGTCTCACCGCAGGAACGAACACCGAGAAGGCGCACCGGAGATCAGGACCACCCGGATACCGCCTCGGTTTGGCGTTCCTGGAATGTCCGAACACGAAACGACTCGAGGGGACTGGGCAAAATGGGGAAGAACCGCATGGTGACTCGTCCGGCCAACCGTGTTTCGGGAATCCGCGGACGCGTGGTTCTCGCGACGGCCGGCGTGGCCCTCGGACTCGGAACGGCGGTCGCCGGTTTCGCCACCCACGCCGCCCAGGACGCCACCCCCGCGGGTTCCGTCAGCCACCTGCGCTCCGGCGACGTCGGCTGGAACCTCGTGAACCCGCACGTCGCCGCCGGTGAGAACGGTGAGGCGGGCGACGTCGGCTGGAACAACCCGCAGCCCGCGACCACCCCGGCGCCCACCCCCACCTCCACCAACGACGTTGGCTGGAACTGATCGCCCACCGACGCCCCGTCCTGCACTGCATCACCTCCCGCCACTGACCGACCGGCAAAGGAATGGCTGATCCTCGTGGTTGCCTCCCCCTGGTTCCTGACCTCCGAGACCGCCGCAGGCCCCGCCCCCGCCGCCGTCCGCGTCTACTGCTTCCCGCACGCCGGCGGGAACCCCCGGACCTTCCTCGGGTGGCAGCCCGCCCTGGAGGGCGACGCGCTGATCGCCGCCGTCTGCCCGCCCGGCCGCGGCCACCGCTTCCGCGAGCCGGCCCCCGCCTCCCTCGCGGCCCTCGCCGACGGCGCCGCGGCCGCCATCGCCCTCGCCGACGACACCACCGGCCGCCGCCCCTTCCTCCTCTTCGGCCACAGCTTCGGCGCGGCCCTGGCCTTCGAGGTGGCCCGCCGCCTGGACGGCGTGCGCGGATTCGCCGGCCTCGTCGCCTCCGGATGCGCGGCCCCCTCCCTGCTGCCCACCCCCCGCGTCGTCGAGACGGCCCGCCTGGAAGGCCGCGCCTTCACCGAGGCCGTCGGGTTCTTCGGCGGCCTGCCGCCCGAGGTGATGCGCGACGAGGCCGTACAGGAACTCCTCCTGCCGCACCTGAAGGCCGACTTCCGCATGGTCGCCGCCCACCGCTACCGCCCGGGCCCCCCGCTCAGCGTCCCGGTCACCCTGCTCAACGGCACGGACGACCCGCACGTCGGCCCCGCCGCGCTCGACCCCTGGTCCCGCGAATGCGCCGCCCCGCCCCGGCGCCACTGGGCGGTCGGAGGCCACTTCTACTTCGAGGACCGAGCGGACGCCGCCACCTCCCTGCTGCGCTCCCTGGCCCGTACGGCAGCGGCGGCGGCGAAGGTGACGAAGCCGGTGGCGTCGGGATCAACGGTCCCCGGTGATGAGTACGTTGAGCTGATCTGACGGCCCGCCCGACGTACGACGGCACCCCCAGCGAGGACCCCTCATGAGCCACAGCCCCAGCACCGACCCCGCCGCCCGACTCCGGCGCGGCGAGGCCTTCCGGGACCTGCACGACGGCCCCGGCCCCTTCGTCGTCCCCAACCCCTGGGACGCCGGCAGCGCCCGCATCCTGGCCTCCTTCGGCTTCGCCGCCCTCGCCACCACCGGGGCGGGGCTCGCCCACAGCCTCGGCCGCCCCGACGGCGCGGGCCGGCTGACCCGCGAGGAGCTCCTCGCCAACGCCGCGGCCATCGTGGACGCCACCGGACTGCCCGTCACCGCCGACCTGGAGAGCGGCTTCGGCGAGCGCCCCGAGGACGTCGCCGAGACCATCCGCCTCGCCGCCGCGGCCGGCCTGTCCGGAGGCTCCGTCGAGGACGCCACCGGCCGCGACGAGGACCCGCTGCGGCCGCTCGACGAGGCCGTCGAGCGGGTCGCCGCCGCCGTCGAGGCGGCCAAGGGGCTCGACTTCCCCTTCACCGTCACCGCCCGCGCCGAGAACTTCTTCCTGGGCCGGCCCGACCTCGACGACACCATCCGCCGCCTGCGGGCGTACGAGGCCGCGGGCGCCGACGTGCTCTACGCGCCGGCCCTGCCCGACGCCGAGTCGGTCCGGGCCGTCTGCGCAGCCGTCTCCCGGCCCGTCAACGTCCTGATGACCGGCGCCCTGGAGCTCTCCGTCGCCGAACTCGGCGCCCTCGGCGTACGCCGCGTCAGCACCGGCTCCGCCCTGTCCCGCGCCGCGCTCGGCGCCCTCACCCGCGCCGCCCGCGAGATCACCGGATCCGGCACCTTCGGCTTCGGCGCGGACGCCCTCCCGTACGCCGAGGCCAACGCGCTCCTGGCGGCCCCGGCCGCCACCACCCCGCCCGGGTCCGCCGCCACCGTGTCCGCCGCCCCCGCCCCGAACGCCCCGTCCGCCGCCGACCGAGAGAGCGATCCGGCACCGTGAGCCTTCCGTACGCGACACCCACCGCGCCCGCCGGCCCGGGGGCCCGCCCGGCCCCCGCCGCCGTCCACCTGTCCGCACCCCGCTACGTCCTCGGCGAACTCCGCTGCGACCACACCACGGTCGAGGGCCTGCGCGAACGCGCCCGCCGGTTCGGCATGCCGCCCCGCGCCGACCTGTGGGGCTGGGGCTCGGTGTACCGCACGGCCAAGTCCCTGGAGACCCTGGCCGCCGAGACCGCCCGCGCCACCCTCGACGGCGCGGGCGCCGCCCCGGCCGACGTGGACTGCCTCGTCCTGTGCTCCACCCGCTTCCCCGGCGGCCCGCGCACCCACGGCGCCTTCGTCGAGAACGTGATGGCCGCCACCGGCCTCGGCACCGCGGCCTTCACCGGCCTCACCCTCGGCCGCTGCGCCAACCTCCTCGCCGGGATCCGCACCGCACAGGCGTACGTGGCCTCCGGCATGCACCGCACGGTCATGGTCGTCACCGCCGACCGGATCACCGACGAGTCCGCCCGCATGGAGAACTTCGCCCTCTTCAGCGACGGCGCCGCCTCCTGCCTGGTCAGCGCCGACCCGCTCGGCCCCGACGCCTACGAGGTCGTCGCGGGCGCCGGGGCCCAGGACCCGGCCGGCCTCGACTGGTCCAACGAGATCAGCTCCGACCTGGCCCGCGAGGTCAACCGGCAGATCCTCGACGAGGCCGGCATGAAGATCGGCGACATCCGGGGCGTGCTCCACGCCAACCTCTACAAGCCGCTCGTCGTCCTCAAGGAACGCCAGGCCGGCTTCACCCGCGAGCAGCTCTTCCTCGACAACATCCCGCGCCTGGGCCACTGTTTCGCCGCCGACCCGCTGATCAACCTCGTCGACCGCGCCCGGGACGGGGCCCTCAAGCCCCACGGGCACTACCTGCTGGCGTCCAGCGTCCCGGGCGTACGGATAGCCGTCCTGCTCCGCGCGCTGCCGACGGCCGCGCGCACCCCCGAAGACCCGGCCGACGCCGGCGCACCCGCAGCCGCACCCGAAGGATCCCTGGCATGAGCGCGCACCCGACCCCCGACGAGGAGTCCTCCCTCGACATGGCGCGCAGCTTCTACGCGCCCGCCTTCACCCTCCCCGACCTCACCACCTCCCTGCCCTCGGGCCCCTTCGAGGCCTCCCCGGAAGGCGCCGCCGAAGCCGCCCGGATCACCGCCGGGCCGGCCGCCGGGCTCTTCCGGCGCCTGATCGCCGACCAGGAGAGCGAGGCCGTCCTCCTCGCGGCCCGCCGCGTCCTCGCCGCCTTCCTGACCCCGGCCGACGAGGCCGAGGACCCGGCCGCCGACGCCCCGGGGACCGACGCCCTCGGCCCCGACGCCGACGCGGACGCCGTCGCCGCCCACGTCCTGGCCGCCCGCGCCGAGTTCGCCGCCGTCCTCGCCCCGCTGCGCACCCACCCCGACCCCGAGGTCCGCACCGCCGTCCTGCGCCAGCGGGCCCCGCTCGCCCTGACCGGAGGCTGCTGGCTCGACACCCTCTCGCAGGCCGCCACCCAGCCCGCCGAGATCGTCGGGCGCCTCTTCGGCCAGCACTGGCTGCTCCAGGGCGAGGGCACCTCCGAGGCCGGCCTGCTCGGCCGCCGCCGCAGGGCCCTCATCGGCCACGGCGTCCACCTCCCCGGCGTGGAGGCCGCCGCCTTCCTCGACGAGGCCGGCGCCCGCCCGCTCACCGCCCTGCACGGCGCCTTCCACCTGGCCCTGTCCCGGCTGCCCGCCTCCTTCCTCCCCGAGGTCGTCGGCGTCCACTACGCCGCCCACGCCCTCGGCCTCGACGAACTCCTCCTCGGCACCGAGCCGATGCTCGCCGAGGGCGACGTACGGCCGGTGCTCGCCGCCTACCTCGCCTTCACCGAGGACTCCCCGACCGGCCCCGCCGACCGCCGCCGCGCGCTGGCCGCCGTACGCCTCCTGCTGCGCCTGGAGCGCGAGCACACCGCCTCCCTCGCCGAGCTCGCCGCCTGGCACGACGGGCTGTCGCTGGACGCGAAGGTCGCCCGGATCGTCGAACGGCACGCGCCGCACGCCGGCCGCCAGCACTCCGCCGTACGCCTGGGCACCCGGGCGCTCACCGACTGGCTCGACACCGGCGACCTCGACGCGGCCGCCTTCGTCCGCGAACTGCGCGCCTCGCGCCAGCTGAGGCCCGCCCGCGACGGCGGCCCCTGCCGCTTCCTGAAGGCCGTCAAGTTCGGCGGCCCCATGTTCGGCATCTTCGACGAGCGCGAGGCCGCCGTCCTCACCGACTGGGCCCGCGCCATCGCCGACGGCGAGCCCGCCGGAGCCGGCCTCGCCCCCGCCACCGCCGGGGACGCGCCCGCCCGCGCCTGGAGCGCGCGGCTCGCCGCCGACCCCGCCGACATCCTGGTGCGCGCGCCCGAAGGGCCCGAGGACCACCGCCGGTTCTTCCACCGGCTCGTCAACTTCGAACGCCACCCCAACGTGCTGCCGCTCGCCCGCGCCCGCGCCGAGGCCGGCCTCGCCGAGGCCGAGATCCTCTTCGAGCACGGGGCCGAGGGCCTGCTCACCGACGCCTCCTGGTTCCCGTACACCCCCGAGGCCCTGCTGGAACGGGTCGAACGGATCTACTGGGACAAGCTCGTGGACCCGTACGAGCCGCTCACCGAGATCCCCTCCCGCGACGAGGTGGTCTTCGAGCAGTCCACGTACGCCCTGGGCAGCCTCATCGACGGCACCTGGGCCCACCGCGTCGGCAACCTCGGCCGCCGCGGCCGGCGCAGCGACGACATGCTCTTCTCCATCTACGCGGACGAGATGGGCCGCGGGGACATGGCCAAGAACCACATCACGATCATCCACAAGGTCCTGGCCAGCATGGACATGGACCTGCCGCACATCCGGCAGGAGGCCTTCCTGCACCAGGGTGACCTGCCGGACCACCTCTACGGCTTCTCCGTCCACCAGCTCTGCCTGTCGCTGTTCCCCGACACCCTCTACGACGAGATCCTTGGCTACAACCTGGGCATCGAGATGTTCGGCCTCGGCGCGATGCGGATGCACGAGATCCAGAAACTGCGCCGGCACGGCCTCGACGTCGCCTACGAAGAGGCCCACCTGTCCATCGACAACTTCTCGGCGGGCCACGCCCGCCAGTCCGCCGACCTCGTCGTCGCCCACCTCGACGAGGTCCGCCACCTCTCCGGCGAGGACGCCGTCCAGCGCGCCTGGCGGCGGATCTGGCGCGGCTACGCCTCCTTCGCCTTCTTCATCGAACACGCCCTGGTCAAGCGGGTCCGGGCCGCCGGGGCCGAGGTGGCCGACGCCCCCGCCGAGCTGGTCATCTGAGGAGCCGGACCATGGAACCGACCACGAGCTTCGACCCCGAGGTGCTCGCCCTCCCCTTCTACGAGGACTCCCACCGCCGCCTCGCCGCGGTGGCCGGCGCCTGGTGCGACAGCAACCGCGTGCTGTGGGAGGAGGCCCGCGCCCTCGACCCGGACGCCGCCGGACGCCGCCTCGTGCGCGCCCTCGGCGCGGCGGGCTGGCTCACCGAACTCGACCCGCGGGGCGTCCCGGTGGACGACTTCCGGGCGGTGTGCCTGCGCCGCGAGGCCCTCGCCTACGCCGAGGACCTGGCCGACTTCGCCTTCTCCGTCCAGGCGCTGGCCGCGACCCCGCTGCTGCGCTTCGGCAGCGAGGCGCAGCGCCGCCGCTACCTGCCCGGGATGGCCGCGGGCACCCTGATCGGGGCGTTCGCGGTCTCCGAGAAGGAAGCCGGGTCCGACCTGGCGTCGGTCGGGCTGGAGGCGGTGCGCGAGCGGGACGGCTCGTACACGCTGAAGGGCCGCAAGGCGTGGATCGCGAACGGCACCATCGCGGACCTGTTCGTGGTCATCGCCCGCACGGGGGAGGGACCGGGACCGCTGGGCCTGTCGGCCTTCCTGGTGCCGGCCGCCACGCCCGGGCTGCGGGTCGAGCGGATCGACTCCATCGCCCCGCGCTCCTTCGCCCACCTCGCCTTCGAGGACTGCCGGCTGCCGGCCGACGCGGTGCTCGGGCGGCCGGGGAAGGGGTTCGTGGTCGCCGTGGACCTGCTGGAGCGGTTCCGCACGACCGTCGGCGCGGCCGCCCTCGGCTTCGCCCGGCGCGCCTTCGACACCGCCCTCGCGCACGTCCTGGCGCGGGAGGCGTACGGGTCCGTGCTCTTCGACCTCCAGCTGGTCAAGGCCCGGCTCGCCGACATGGAGGTGCAGCTGAACGCGGCCTCGCTGCTGGTGGCGCGGGCCGCCTGGGAGACCGACCGGGGCAGCCGCCGCTTCGCCCGGCACTCCAACATCGCCAAGGTCCACGCCACCGAGGCCGCGCAGGAGGTGGTGGACTGCGCGGTGCAGCTGCTGGGCGCGGCGGGGATCGTCCGGGACTCCGTCACCGAGCGGCTGTACCGGCAGATCCGCTCCCTGCGCATCTACGAGGGCACCTCGGAGGTGCTGCGCATGGCCATCGCGGGCTCCCTCGACATGCGCAGGGCGGCACGCGCCGCGGCCTGACCGCCCCGTACGACCCGCCCCACCCGCAAGACCGTTCAACGAGGAGATGCAGTGAACGCCCCGAGCACCGTCGACCCCACCCCCGTCGAGGCCGTCCGCCTCGCGGACCCCTACCCCTTCTACGCGCGCCTGGTGGCCGAGCGCCCCTTCGCCTTCGACGAGGCGCTCGGGGCGTGGGTGGCCGCCGACGCGGCCGCGGTGCGCGCGGTGCTCGGCGCCGGCGCGCTGCGGGTGCGGCCGGTGGCGGAGCCCGTTCCGGCGGGCATCGCGGGGACGGCGGCCGGGGAGGTCTTCGGCGAGCTCGTACGGATGACGGACGGGGCGGCGGCGGTCCGCCTCAAGGGGGTCGTGGCGCAGGCCCTGGCCCGCGCCGACCTCGGGCGGGCCGCCGCGCTGGCCGCCCGCTTCACCGGCGAGGCGCTGGCCGGGGGCGGCGAAGTCCCGTACGGGGAGCTGATGTTCGGGGTCCCGGCCCGGGTCGTCGCCGCGCTGAGCGGCCTGGCCGACGGCGCCGACCGCGCGGCGGCCCGCGCGATCGCCGACTTCGTCCGCTGCATCCCGGCCACCGCCACCCCGGCCGACCAGCGGGCGGCGGCGGGGGCTGCCGTCCGCCTGCGCGAGCTGCTGGGCCCGTCCCTCGCCTCGGCCTCGGCGGCCCCCCTCGGTGAGGGCGACACCGCGAACGGGCTGCTGCGCGAGCTCGTGGCGGCCGCAGAGCGCAGCGGATGGGCGCACCCGGGGCCGCTGCTCTCCAACGCCATCGGCTTCCTCTCGCAGACCTACGACGCCACCGCCGGCCTCATCGGGAACACGCTCGTCGCCCTCGCCCGGGGCGCCGGCACCCCCGACACGGGGGCGCTCGTGCGCGAGGTGGTCCGCCATGACGCGCCGGTCCAGAACACCCGGCGCTTCGCCGCCGGGGCGTTCACCCACGCGGGCTCCACCGTGGAGCCCGGGCAGCAGGTCCTCGTCCTCCTCGCCGCCGCCAACCGAGACCCGGCCGTCAACCCGGACCCCCACACGCTGTCACCCGGAAGGGTGAATCCGACCGTGTTCACCTTCGGTGCGGGAGCCCACCGCTGCCCGGGCGGGGAGCTGGCGGCGGTCCTCGCCACCGCCGTGGTGGACGGGGTCCGCAGGGCAGGCTGGAGCACCACAGCGACCCCCGCCTACCGCCCTCTGGCGAACGCCCGGATCCCGCTCCTCTAGCGCGCGAGAACGTCCAGGACGCAGCCCCCGCAACCGCGATCAGGCCGGGGGTCACCCACCCCCATGCCTCCAGACAGGACAAAACGCACCATGTCGGACCACATGTCGGACCCCACCCACCTCTGGATGCGGCACGAGGCCCGCTCCACCGAACGCCGCGCCCCCCTCACCCCGCAGGACGCCGCCCGCCTCGTCGAGGCCGGCGTCCGCATCACCGTCGAGGAGTCGGCCCAGCGCGCCTTCCCCCTCGCCGACTACACCGCCGCCGGCTGCGCCACCGCCCCCACCGGCACCTGGCACGAGAAGGCCCCCGACGACGCCTACGTCCTCGGCCTCAAGGAACTCCCCGCCGGACCCGGCGCCCCCGCGCTGCGCCACCGGCACATCTACTTCGGCCACGCCTACAAGGGCCAGTCCGGCGCCCGCGAGCTGCTCGCCCGCTTCACCGCCGGCGGCGGCGCCCTGCTCGACATGGAGTACCTCACCGACGACTCCGGCCGCCGCGTCGCCGCCTTCGGCTACTGGGCCGGCTACATCGGCGCCGCCCTCGCCGTCCTGCACCACCGCCGCGCCCTCACCACCCCCCTGGTCCCCACCGACCGCCCCGCCCTCGACGACCTCCTCGCCTCCACGGCGCCGGCCGCGGACACCACCGCCGCCCTCGTCATCGGCGCCCTCGGCCGCTGCGGCCGCGGAGCCTGCGACGCCCTCGTCCAGGCCGGCCTGGAACCCACGCGCTGGGACCTGCCCGAGACCCGCGACCTCGACCGCGCGGCCCTCCTCGGCCACGACCTCCTCGTCAACACCGTCCTGACCAGCACCCCCGTACCGCCCTTCCTGACCAAGGCCGACCTGGACGAACCCGTCCGCCGCCTGCGCCTGGTCTCCGACGTCACCTGCGACGTCACCTCCGACTGCAACGTCCTGCCCGTCTACGACGAGACCACCACCTGGGCCGAGCCCGTCCGCACCCTGCGCGACGGCGAACGCCCCCTCGACCTGATCGCCATCGACAACCTCCCCTCCCTCCTCCCCGTCGAGGCCAGCACCGCCTTCTCCGCCGAACTCGCCCCGCACCTGCTGCGCCTGGCCGAGTGGGACGGCGTCTGGGCCCGAGCCCTGCACACCTACCGGACGGCCGTCGAAGCCCAGGAGGCACGCCTTGTCATCTGACCCGTTACCCGCGCCCGCGGCGGCCCCCGCGTCCGGCACCGTCCACTGGATAGGCACCGGACTGTCCACCGGCCGCTCCGGCCTCTCCCTCGTCTGCGAGCGCGCCCGCCGCGTGGTCCTGTGGGACCGCACGGCCGAGCGCGCCGCCGCCCGCCTGGCCGCCCTCGGCCTGGCGGGCCGCGCCGAGGTCCGCGCCCTCACCCCCGCCGCCCTGGCGGCGGAGACGGGCGCGGGCGACGTCCTCGTCTCCATGCTCCCGGCCACCGAGCACGCCCCCCTGCTCGGTCTGGCCGCCGACCGCGGCGCCCACTTCGCCTGCACCAGCTACACCTCCCCGGAGCTGGCCGAACAGGCGCAGCGGGCGGCCGCGCGGGCCCGTACCGTCGTCCTCACCGAGGCCGGGCTCGACCCCGGCATCGACCACCTCATGGCCCACGACCTCGTCGCCCGGGCCCGCGACGCGTTCGGCCCGTCGCCGGCGACCGCCGTGTTCACCTCCTACTGCGGAGGCCTCCCGGCGGTACCCGGCCCGTTCCGCTACCGCTTCAGCTGGGCCCCGTACGGGGTCCTCAGCGCCCTCGGCAACCCGGCCCGCTACATCGACGGGTGCGCCGAGCTCACCGCCTCCCGCCCCTGGGAGGCGACCGGCCCCCTGACCCTGGCGGGCGAGGAGTTCGAGGTCTACCCCAACCGCGACAGCCTCCCCTTCGTCGCCCAGTACGGCATCCCGTACTACTGGCACCTCGACACCTTCGTCCGCGGCACCCTGCGCAACGCCGGCTGGCGCACCGCCTGGGCGGAGGTCTTCGAGACCGTCGCCACCGGGGACCAGGACGCCGTCCGTGCCCTGGCCCACGAGCTCGCCGCCCGCCACCCGTCCGGCCCCGCCGACCTCGACCGCGTCGTGCTGTCCGTCTCCCTGGAGCTGCGCACCAGGTCGGGCGAGCGCTGGCGCGGCTCCCGCCTGCTCGACCTCACCGGCGGCCCGGGCGAGTCGGCCATGGCCCGCTGCGTCTCCCTCCCCGTCGCCTACGGCGTGACGCGCATCCTGGCCGGCGCCCTCCCCGCCGGGCTGAACCGGGCCGCCGGGACGCCCCGCGAGGCCTCCCGCTGGCTGTCGTTCCTCGGCGCCCACGGCCTCGCCGGCCGCTACGAGGAGACCGCCTCCACCCCCACAGGAGTACCGGCATGACCGCCTGACGACCCCACCCCACCCCTCCCTCACCCCACTTCCCCCTCACCTCACCCACCGCACATCGAACGAGAGGTTCCGAACCATGGGGCACGAGAGCTTCCGGCCGGGCATCACGCACTTCCGCTGCGTGGGAGTCGGCGTGGGCCCGGCCAACCTCAGCCTGGCGTCCCTGCTGCACAGCAGGCCGGACGTACCCAATCTCTTCCTCGACCGCAAGGAGTCCTTCGGCTGGCACGACGGCCAGCAGATCCCCGGCACCAGCCTCCAGGTCTCCCAGTTCAAGGACCTGGTCAGCCTGGCCGACCCCGCCAACCCCTTCTCCTTCCTCTCCTACCTGCACGCCAAGGGCCGGGTGTACCACTTCCTCAACGCCCAGTTCGACGACGTGCCGAGGCTGGAGTTCCGCAACTACCTGGCCTGGGCCAGCCGCCGCAACGAGAACGTCGTCTTCGGCGAGGGCGTCGAGGAGGTCGACTTCGACGACGGGCGCGGAGTGTTCACGGTCCGCACCGAACGCCGCACCGTCACCGCCGAGAACGTCGTCGTCGGCGTCGGCAGCCGCCCCTGGGTGCCGCCGCTGGGCGCCCACCAGCTCGGCCCCACCCAGTTCCACGTCAGCGATTACATGGCCAACGCGCAGGACGTCGGCGGCAAGCGGGTCGTGGTCATCGGCGGCGGCCAGTCCGGCGCCGAGGCCTTCCTCGACCTGATCTCCCGCGGCGGCTGGGACCTGCCCCGCCGGGTCTCGTGGATCTCGCGCCGGCAGAACTACTTCCCGATCGACGACTCGCCCTTCACCAACGACTACTACATGCCCAGCCACGCCGACTACTTCTACGGGCTGCCGCGCGAGCGCCGCCAGTCGCTGAACTCCCGCAACGTCCTCAGCAGCGACGGCATCTCCGAGTCCACCCTGCGCGAGATCTACCAGGGCATCTACGTCCACCGGTTCGTGGAGGGCAACGAGGACCTGGTCGCCCTGCACCCGGGCCGCGAGGTCTTCGACGTCCGCCCCGGCCCCTTCGGCGGCTGGGAGGTCTGCGCCCGGCACACCCAGGAGGAGCGGTCCGTGGAGAAGTTCGAGACCGACGTCGTCGTCTGGGCCACCGGCTACCGGCCCGCCGCGACCGAGTTCCTCGCCCCGCTCGCCGGACGCCTGGAGCACGAGGGCGAGGAGCTGCGCGTCGACGAGGACTACGCCGTCCGCTGGGACGGGCCCGCCGACCGCCGGATCTTCGTCCAGAACGGCGTCCGCGGCCAGCGCGGCCTCGCCGACCCCAACCTCAGCCTCAACGCCTGGCGCAGCCGGCGCATCGCCGACCGGCTGTGCGGCGTACGCGGGGACGAGCAGCTCGCCTCCTTCATCGAGTGGTCCTCCAAGACCCCCCAGGACGAACGGTGGACCGCCTGATGACCACGGACCGCGCCGGCTCCTGCCGCCCCCTGTCCACCGACCCGGAGGCGACCCCCGCCCCCGTGGCCCCACCGACGGCCACCGCCGCCACGACCGCCCCGGGCGCGCCCCGTTCCACGCCGGCCACCCCGGGCGCCACGGCTGCCATGTCGGCCGCGGCGGGCTCCGCGGCTGCCATGTCGGCCGCGTCGGGCGTCGCGGCTGCCATGTCGGCCGCGTCGGGCTCCGCGGCTGCCATGTCGGCCGCGTCGGGCTCCGCGGCTGCCATGCCGCCCACCCCGGGCGTCGCGGCTGCCATGCCGGCCGCCTCGGGCGCCACGGCTGTCGCGCCGGCCGCCTCCGGCGGGGCGGTCGCCGCGCCGGCCGCCTCCGGCGGGTCCGCCGATCCCACCACCGCGCCCGCGTACCGCACCACCGCGGCCCACGCCGGCGGCCCCACCGGGGCCCGGACCGACGTGGCCGTCGTCGGCGCCGGCATCCTCGGCGTCCTCGTCGCCCGCGAGGTCCTCGCCCGCGACCCCTCCGCCACCGTCACCGTCCTCGACCGGGACATGATCGGCTCCGGAGCCACCCGCCGCTCCGCCGGACTGCACTTCCCGCGCGGGGCCAACGACGCCGTCCGCGCCCTGGCCGCCGAGAGCGAGCGCTTCTACGCCGACCTCCACACCGCCCGCCCCGACCTGCCCATCCACCCCCTCGACATGACCGTCCTCGCGCCCGAGTCCGCCGAAGAGGCCCTGCGCGAGGCCTACCTCCCCGAGGCCAAGCTCCGCTGGACCGCCGAACTGCCCCCCTGCGTCCCCGCCCTGCCGAAGGACTTCGGGGCCTGGGAGGGCGACGGCTGCCAGTACGCCGACGTCCACGCGCTCACCCAGCTCCTCGCCGCCGAACTGCGCCCCGCCGTCTCCTTCCGCGAGGGCGTGGCCGTCGAGACCGCCGCCGCCGGCCCCGGCGGCACCCGGCTCACCCTGACCGGCGGCGCCACCCTCGACGCCGGCCACGTCGTCATCGCCCCCGGCCCCTGGACCGGGGAACCCGCCTGGCGCGAGCTCGTCGCCCCGCTCGGGACCCGGGTCAAGAAGGTCGTCGCCCTGCACGTGGACACGGCGCCCGCCCCCGGGGACCGGGCGGTCGTCCTGCACGAGGAGGACGCCTTCCTGCTGCCCGTCCACCACCGGGGCCACTGGCTGCTCAGCTACACCTGCCGGGAGTGGGACGCCGACCCCGCCACCGTCGACCCGGCCGTCACCGCGGGCCACCTGCGCGAAGGCCGCGCCCTCCTCACCCGCTACGCCCCCGCCCTGGCCGCCCACTGCCGGTCGGGCCGGGTGTTCTGCGACGCGTACGGGCCCGACGGCACGCCCCTGGCCACCGCCCTCGACCCCTACGGCCGGCTCCTCTTCGCGGGCGCCGCCGGCGGCTCCGGCTACCGCCTGGCCCCGGCGCTCGCCGCCCGCGCCGTCGACCTGATCCCCTCCCTCCCGTCCCCGCGAAAGGCCACGACATGATCATCGCGAGTTATGACGACGACGTGCTGGAGCAGGCGTTCGGCATCGACATGAGCGGCGTGGAGGGCCTCGGGACCGGCGCCGGCTGGGGCCGCGTCGCCCCCGGAAGGGCCACCGACGACCACCACCACGACGAGACCGAACTGTTCGTCATCGTCTCCGGCCGCGGCCGCTTCCTCATCGACGGCGCACACCACGAGGCCGCCCCCGGCACCGTCGTCCTCTTCGAGCCCTTCGAGTCCCACGTCCTGGAGAACACCGCCGAGGACGGCACCGACCTGGTCTTCTTCACCCAGTACTGGCGCGACGCCCAGCGGGCCGCGCAGGCCGCCTCCGCACCCGTCCGCACCGGCTTCGGCGACCGCCCCGTCTTCGTCTTCTCCACCCCGCCCACCCCCAACGGCGACCTGCACCTGGGCCACCTCGCCGGCCCCTACCTCGGCGCCGACGCCTTCACCCGCTTCCAGCGCATGAACGGCACCGAGGCCTACCACCTCACCGGCAGCGACGACTACCAGAGCTACGTCGTCGGCGCCGCCCGCCGCGACGGCCGCACCCCCGCCGAGACCGCCGCCCACTACAGCGCCGAGATCGCCGAGACCCTGCGGCTGATGGACATCCCCCTCGACCAGTACACCGTCACCGACCAGGACCCCGGCTACCGCCAGGGCCTCCAGGACTTCTTCAGCCGGATCGTCGCCTCCGGCGAGATCGCCGTCAGCGAGCACGACGCCCTCTACGACGCCCTCAGCGGCGCGTACCTCTACGAGGCCGACGTGACCGGCGGCTGCCCCGGCTGCGGCGCCGCCACCTCCGGCAACCTCTGCGAGGAGTGCGGCGAACCCAACACCGTCGCCGACCTCGCCGAACCCCGCTCCGCCTCCACCGGCAGCGCACCCCGCCCGGCCCCCGCCGCCCGCTGGACCCTGCCCCTGCACGCCTACGCCGGCGACGTCCGCGCCCACCACCGGCGCGGCCGCGTACCCGCCCGGCTGCGCGAACTCGCCGACCGGCTCTTCCGCCGCCCCGCCCTCGACCTCCCCCTCACCCACCCCTCCGGCTGGGGCGTCGAACCCCGCGAGGGCGACACCGACGGACAGGTCATCTGGGTCTGGCCCGAGATGAGCTACGGCTTCCTGCACGGCATCCAGTCACTCGGCGCCCGCCTCGGCCGCCCCTGGCGGGCCGCCGAGCCGTCCGCCGACTGGAAGATCGTCCACTTCTTCGGCTACGACAACAGCTTCTACCACTCCGTGCTCTACCCGGTCCTCTACCAGCTCGCCCACCCCGGCTGGACCCCCGACATCGACTACCACGTCAACGAGTTCTACCTGCTGGAGGGCGAGAAGTTCTCCACCAGCCGCCGGCACGCGATCTGGGGCAAGGAGGTCCTCACCCCCGACACCGTCGACGCCGTCCGCTACTTCCTCGCCACCACCCGCCCCGAGGGCAGCCGCACCGACTTCCGGCGCGCCGCCTACGAGGCCGTCCTCACCGACACCCTCATCGGCACCTGGCAGCAGTGGCTGACCGACCTCGGCGCCCGCGTCGCCAAGCACCACGGCGGCCGCGCCCCCGACGCCGGCAACTGGACCCCCGAGCACACCGCCTTCCTCGCCCGCCTCGGCACCCGCCTCGACGCCGTCACCGGAGCCCTCGGCAACGACTCCTTCTCCCTCGCCCAGGCCGCGGCCGAACTCGACGGCATCGTCCGCGACACCGTCCGCTTCACCCGCGCCGAAGGCCTCCTCACCGACACCCCCGGCTGGGAGGACGAGAACCGCACCGCCGTCGCCCTCGAACTGGCCGCCGCCCGCCTCCTCGCGCACGCCGCCGCCCCCGTCATGCCCCGGTTCGCCGCCCGGCTGGCCGCAGCCCTCGGCACCGACACCCCGCGCACGTGGCCCCGTACCGTCGAACTCCTCACCCCCGGATCCGCCGTCGACCTCGCCGACGCCGTCTTCTTCCAGCCCTCCCCGGACACCGCCGCCCGGGCCGAGCCCGCCCTCACCCCCTGGCTCACCCAGGTCGCCCGCACCGCCCTGCGCCTCGGCGCCGACGAGCAGATCGCCCACCGCACCCTCACCCAGCTCGCGGCCGGATCCCTCCAGGCCGTCACCGTCCAGTACCAGATCCTCGACGCCCTCGACGTCGACCTGTCCATGGACGAACTCCTGCACGGCGGCACCCTCGCGGAACTCGCCGCCGTCATCGCCGAGCGCGCCGAGCCCTCCGCCGTCGCCGCCCTGACCTCGGGGGAGGCCCGATGAACCAGCACCGCCACGTCCTGCGCGAGATAGCCGAGCGCGGGCTGACCGTCAGCCTCGCCGACGGAGACCTGCGCCTCCAGGGCAACCGCGAACGGATGGACCCCGAGTTCATCGCCCGCGTCAGAGACGCCAAACCCGCCCTCGTCGCCCACCTGGAGCGCGAGGCCGACCACGGCCCCGGCTTCCCCCTCACCCCCCTCCAGCGCAGCTACTACCTCGGCCGCAGCGGCGTCTTCGAGGTCGGCGACGTCTCCAGCCACGTCTTCCACGAGATCGAGGGCGACTGGGACATCGACCGGCTCCAGGCCTCCCTCGACACCGTCGTCGCCGCCCACAGCGGCCTGCGCTCCCGCTTCCTGTCCGACGAACGCCAGGCCACCCAGTACGGCGACCTCGCCCCCCGCATCGGCGTCCTCGACCTGCGCTCCCACACCCCCCGCCAGCAGGACGCCATCCGGGCCCAGCTCCGCGAGATGCGCTCCCACCAGGTCCTGCCCGCCGACCAGGCACCCCTGCTCACCGTCGACGCCACCATCCTCGACGACGACAGGATGCTCCTCCACGTCGGCCACGACGGGCTCGTCATGGACGGCATCAGCATGTTCCTCTTCTTCCGCGCCTGGTGGCACGCCTACCAGAGCCCCGGCGCCGACGTCCACGAGGAACTCCCCTACGAGGACTACCTCACCGCCCTCGAAGCGGCCCGCGACAAGGCCCCCGCCCGCCGCTCCCGCGCCTACTGGCTGGACCGCGCCGACGACCTCGCCCCCCACCCCGACCTGCCGCTGCGCACCAGCCCCGCCGCCCTGACCGAGACCCGCTTCACCCAGCGCCGCGTCACCCTCGACCGCACCGCCTGGACCGCCCTCAAGGACCGCGCCGCGGCCGCCGGCCTGACCCCCTCCGCCCTGCTGCTCGCCGCCTACGCCGAGACCCTCGCCACCTGGGGCGCCGGCGAGCGGTTCACCCTCACCACCACCGTCGCCCACCGTCCGCCCGTCCACCCCCGCGTCTTCGAGGCCATCGGCCAGTTCTCCGACACCCTCCTCGTCGAGGCCGAGGTCGACCGCGCCCTGACCTTCGCCGACCGCGCCCAGCTCCTCCAGGCACGGCTGCACACCGACATCGACCACCGGCACTTCTCCGGCGTCGAGCTGCTGCGCGAACTCGCCCGCCGCCGCGGCGGGGTCACCGGCGCGCGCATGCCGTACACCTTCAACAGCGCCATCGGACACGTCAGCAGCGAGGTCGACGGCTCCGCCCTGGAACTCTTCGGCAAGGAGGTCTACTCCGTCAGCCAGACCCCCCAGGTGTGGCTCAACGCCTTCGCCATGGAGCAGCACGGGGCCCTCGTCGTCCAGCTCGACGGCATCGACGAACTGTTCTGCGAAGGACTCCTCGACGACCTCGCGCACGGCTACCGCACCCTCCTCGCAACCCTCGTCGACGAGGCCTCCTGGCAGCTCCACGCCTTCGACCTGCTGCCGCCCGCCCAGCGCGAGCGCCGCACCGCCGCCAACGACACCGCCGTCGCACTCCCCGACGAGATGCTCGGCGACGCCATCGTGGCCCGGGCCGCCCTCACCCCCGCCGCCCCCGCTATCCTCACCTCCGACCGCACCGTCAGCTACGGCGAGCTCCTGCACCGGGCCGCCACCGCCGCCACCTGGCTGCGCGCCCAGAACGTCGGCCGAGGCGAACTCGTCGGCCTCGTCTGCCACCGCGGGCCCGAGCAGATCGTCGGCATCCTCGCCACCGTCCTCGCCGGAGCCGCCTACCTGCCCGTGGACGCCGCCCTGCCCGCCGCCCGCCAGGAGTACATGCTCGCCGACGGCCGGGTCCGCTGCGTGCTCACCAACACCGGCCGGCCCTCCGACGACTCCGTCGCCGCCTTCGACCTCACCCGGCCCTGCTCCGGCCGCGCCGAACTCCCCGACCGGCTCCCCGGATCCCACCCGGACGACCTCGCGTACGTGCTGTACACCTCCGGCACCACCGGCGCCCCCAAGGGCGTCATGGTCAGCCACCGGAGCGTCGCCAACCTCGTCGCCGACTGCCACGACCGCTTCGGGATCACCGCCGAGGACCGGTTCATGGCCGTCAGCGCCTTCCACTTCGACCTGTCCGTCTGGGACGTCTTCGGCGCCCTCTCGGCCGGCGCCGCCCTCGTCATGCCCGACCGCGACAAGGCCACCGACCCCGCCCACTGGCTCGAACTGTGCTGGCTCTACGGGGTCAGCGTGTGGAACTCCGTCCCCGCCATCGTCGGCCTCCTCCACGGCCAGGCCCGCTCCGACGGCGACGTACCGCCCGGGCTGCGCCTGGTCATGATGAGCGGCGACCGGATCCCGCCCGCCCTGCCCGCACAGCTGCGCGGGCTCGTGCCCGGCCTGGAGGTGGTCTCCCTCGGCGGCCCCACCGAGACCACCGTCTGGAACATCCTGCACCCCGTAGGGGAGGACGAGGACGGGTCCGCCTCCATCCCCTACGGCCGCCCCAACTCCAACAACCGCGCCTACGTCATCGACCGCGACGGCCTCGACGCCCCCGACTGGGTCACCGGCGAGATCACCGCCGCCGGCACGGGCCTGGCCCGCGGCTACTGGGGCGACCCCGAGCGCACCGCCGAGCGCTTCCACGAGGACACCGCCCGCGGGGAGCGCATGTACCGCACCGGCGACCTCGGCCGGTACCTGCCCGACGGCAGCATCCAGATCCTCGGCCGCAGCGACTTCCAGATCAAGATCAACGGCTACCGGATCGAGGCCGGCGAGGTCGAGACCCGCCTCGCCGCCCTCGCCGAGATCGCCCGGGCCGTCGTCGCCCCCCAGGGCAACCGGCTCGTCGCCCACCTCGTCCCCTCCGGCGGCCACCGCCCCCACCTGTCCGAGATCCGCCAGGCCCTGCGCGCCGACCTGCCGGACTACATGCTCCCGGCGGCCGTGCTCTGGCACGAGGAGCTCCCGCTCACCCGCAACGGCAAGGTCGACCGCACGCGGCTGGCCGAACTCGGCGCCCAGGCGCCCGCCGCAGGCCGCGCGTCGGGCGGCAGCGCCCCCGCCACCCAGGCGGAGAAGATCCTCTGCGACATCTGGTCCACCGTCCTGCGCCGCCCCGACGTCGGCGCCCTGGACACCCTGACCTCCCTCGGCGGCGACTCCATCGCGGCCGCCCGCATCCTCACCGCCGCCCGCAAGCGCTTCGGCGTCACCCTCACCCTCGACCAGTTCACCGAACTCGACACGGTCCGTGCGATGGCCGCCGCCCTCCTGCCGAAGGGGGCCTGATGCCCCACCAGGCGCACGGGGAACCCCCCGCCCAGCCACAGCCCCACCAGGGGCGCGGGGCACTGCGCGCTGAGCCGCAGCCGGCGGGCACCCGTCCGGCGACGCTCCCACCCCAGGGGCGCGGGGCACCGCGCGCTGAGCCGCAGCGGACCCGCACCCGACCGACCACACCCCCGGCGGAGCCGGAGACGATCCGCCGGATCGTCTCCGGCCCGCCCCCCACGACCGGCCACCTCCACGTCGCACGACTGGACGGCACCCGGACCATCCCCCTGCGCGAGCTCCACGACCGCGCGGACCGCCTCGCCCACCACCTGCGGAGCACCCACGGCACCGGCCCCGGACACCGCATCGGCATCCTCGCCGCCAACAGCCTCGAATGGGTCCTCCTCGACCTGGCCGCCCTGCGGCTCGGCGCGCAGACCGCCGGCCTGGAACCCGGCAAGTTCACCCCCTCCGCCGAACTCGCCGACCGCTACGCCCTGCACCTGCTCTGCACCGACCAGCCCGCCGACGGAGTCCCCGGCGTCCTCCCCATGGACGAGGTCCTGGCCCTGACCGAGCCCGGCCCCGCCCCCGACGCGCCCCTCCCGCCCGTCACCTGGACCGCCGGCGACGTCACCACCATCAAGTTCACCTCCGGCAGCACCGGCGTCCCCAAGGGCCTCGGCGCCACCGCCGGAAGCATCGACAGCTCCCTCACGGCCGTCCAGGAGATCTTCGAACACACTCTCGACGACCACCTCTTCGTCTTCCTGCCCCTCTCCCTCCTCCAGCAGCGCTACTGGGTGTACTCCGCCCTCCTCCACGGCCACGACGTCACCGTCACCACCTACGAGGCCGCCTTCGCCACCCTGCGCCGCGTCCGCCCCACCGTCGTCATGGGCGTCCCCGCCTTCTACGAGACCGCCCGCCGCCAGATCGGGGCCCGCCTGCGCCGCACCCCCGGCCAGAGCCCCGAACAGGCCGCCCGCGCCCTCTTCGGCGACCGCATCCGCTACCTGTGGACCGGCTCCGCGCCCGCCTCCCCGGCCGTGCTCCGCTTCTTCCACCACGAGGCCCGCCTGCCCCTGTACGAGGGCTACGGGCTCAACGAGACCTGCATCGTCACCAAGAACCACCCCGGCGCCCACCGCGAGGGCAGCGTCGGCCGGGCCGTCCGCGGCAAGGAGGTGCTCATCGGCGACGACGGGGTCATCAGCGTCCGCAGCACCCACCCCGTCAACAACCACTACACCTACGCCCGCCCGGGCGACTCCGAGAAGGTCTTCTCGCCCGACGGAACCGTCCGCACCGGCGACCTCGGCCACCTCGACGAGGACGGCTACCTCTTCGTCCACGGCCGCGCCGACGACGTCATCGTCCTCGACAACGGCAGGAAGGTCATCGTCCGGCCCATCGAGGAGCTCATGCGCGCCGACCCGGCCATCGCCGAATGCGTGCTGTTCAGCCCCACCCAGACCGACCTCGTCGCCGTGGTCTCCCCGGCCGCCGCCCCCGCCGACCACGCGGCCATCGCCGCCCGCCTCGCCGCCGTCAACGCCGCCACCACCCCCGACGAGCGCATCAGCCGCGTCCTCGTCGCCGACCCGCCGTTCAGCATCGAGGGCGGCCTGCTGACCTCCCAGTACAAGCCGAAGCGCCCCGACATCCGGGCCGCCTACCACGAACCGCTGCACTCCCAGGAGGCCGGAATCCATGCCTGACACCACCGCGCACACCCTCGTCGAGGACGCCGCCCGCGACCAGCTCGCCCTCGTCCTGGTCCCCGAGGTCCCCGCCGAGGAGATCGACCCCGACGCCGACATGGTCGCCGCCTACGGGCTGACCTCCCTCAACAAGGTCCTCTTCCTCACCGAGGTCTGCGAGGAGACCGGCGTGGACCTCGCCCACTTCACCGAGCACGACCTCGCCGACATGAAGACCCTCCGCGACGTCACCGCCGCCCTCGCCCGCCACCACCACGCCACCACCGGAGCCTGAACCATGAGCTGGACCGAACACGCCGCCGCCGTCCTGGAGAACGACCGGGTGCGCCTCACCCCGATCACCGAGGCCGACCGCGAGGGCATCCGGGCCGTGGCCATGGACCCCGACATCTGGCGCTACTTCGTCGCCGCCGTCGAGACCGACGCCGACTTCGAGGCCTTCTTCGACGCCAACCTCGCCGACCACGCGGCCGGCCGCCGCACCGTCTTCACCCTCACCGACAAGGACAGCGGCCGCATCGCCGGCAGCATGAGCTTCGGCAACATGGCCGAGGCCGACCGCCGCCTGGAACTCGGCTGGTCCTGGCTCGGCCGCGACTTCCGCGGCCGCGGCGTCAACCACTGGGCCAAGGCCCTCCTGCTGGAACACGCCTTCGAGGTGCTGGGCGCCGAACGCGCCGAGTTCAAGACCGACGTCCTCAACGTCCAGGCCCGCCGCGGCCTCGCGAACATCGGCGCCACCGAGGAGGGCGTCCTGCGCAGCTTCAACTACATGCCCGGCGGCCGCCGCCGGGACGCCGTCTTCTACAGCATCCTGCGCGCCGAATGGCCCGCCGTCCGGGCGCACCTCGCGCGCGGCCCCAGGAAGGCCGTACCGGCATGAGCGAGCCCGCCGCCGCCGACCCCGGCATCAGCCACATACGGGTCTGCGGCACCCCGTACGAGATCGGCCGCGCCCACGGCGCGGCCCTCGCCACGCCCCTGCGGGCCTTCCTCGACGACGGCCTGGCCCGCCTCAACCACCTCGTCCCCCGGCCCCTGACCCTGCCCGCCCTGCGCCCGGACATCGCCGCCCACCGCAGGGCCGTCACCGCCTGCCTGCCCGACCTCGCCGAGGAGGTGGCCGGCCTCGCCGACGGAGCCGGCACCTCCGAGGACGAGGCCTGGCTGCTCCAGCTGCGCCGCGAGATCCTCGGCTACTCCAAGGTCCGCACCGGCGGCGACTGCACCACCTACGCCCGCACCGGACCCGGCGCCGGGCCGCCCGTCCTCGCCCAGACCGTCGACCTCAGCGGCGACCTCGACAGCCACATCAGCGTCCTGGAGGTCGCCCGCGCCGGCACCGCCCGCCGCTCCCTGGTCCTCAGCTTCGCCGGCCTCCTCGGCTACCTCGGCCTCAACAGCGACGGCCTCGCCGTCGGACTGAACCTGGTCCTCGGCGGCACCTGGGGCCCGGGCGTCCCCCCGTACCTGGCCATCCGCCACCTCCTCGACACCGCGGCCGACACCGGCCAGGCCCTCAAGCTCCTCGCGGACCTGCCGCTGGCCAGCTCCCGCTCCTTCATGCTCTGCGACCCCGAGCGGGCCCTCTACGTGGAACACCTCGACGGCGACCTCCGCGTCACCGAGGCCGCCGGCCCCGGCGCGCTCACCCACACCAACCACTACCTCCACCCGGACTTCACCCCGGCGGACGAACTGAACGTCTTCGCCCGCAACTCCTCCCTGCGCCGCCTGCACGCGGCCGCCGAAGGCCTGGCCGCCCTCCCCGCCACCGCGACCCCCGAGGACCACCTGAACCTCCTGTCCCAGCCGCCCCTGCGCGTCCCCGACCGCGGGGACATCCGCGCCGAACGCACGGTCGCCGCGGCCGTCATGCTCCCCGCGGCCGGCCGCCTCCACCTCCGCCCGGGCGACCCCGCACGCTCCCGCACCCGCGTCTTCGGCCTGTAGGCGCAGGCACGGGGGCCGCCGCATCCATGCAAGGGCCGTGCCAGAGAAAGGAGCATGATGGACGCATGGCTGGTCGACCTCGACCAGGTCGCCCCCCAGGACATCAGCGCGCACTACCCCGAGGGCCTGACCGAGGAGGAGCTGCGGCGCGGTGCCGAGTTCGTCCATGCGCGGGCGGCCCACCGGTTCTTCCGGGCCCGCCTCACCGTCCGCCGCCTGCTCGCCGAGCGGCTCGGGCTCGCCGCCCACGACCTGCGCATCCACTACGACCCGGCCGGCAAGCCCTACCTGCCCGACCAGCCCGGCACGCACGTCAGCTGGTCCCGCTCCGACGGGCTGCTGCTGCTCGGCGCCACCGAGACCGGGCCCATCGGGGTCGACGTCGAGCTGGTCCGCCCGTCCACCAGCAGCCTCGACGTGCTCACGTTCGTCTACCCCGGGGTCCCGGACGGGGTCGGCGCCGACACCTTCTTCCACGCCTGGACCCTGCTGGAGGCCGCGGTGAAGGCCACCGGGCGCGGACTGACCGACGGCGCGCGGGAGGTCGACCTGGCCTTCGGGCCGGACGGATCCGTCACCCTGCGCGGGATCACCGGGCACGGCGCCCTGCCCTGGCACGGGCACACCGCGCTCCAGCCCACCCGCCAGGACTGCCCCTGGGCGATGACCGCGTTCGTGTCCCGGGAACTGCCGCCGGTGACCGTCCTGACCTGGCCGGACCGCGCCGGAGCCCCCGCGGGGCCCCCGGCGCGGTCCCCCGCCGGGGGACTCAGGACGGGCTGACGACGGGCGCGCCGTCCGGGGCGATCGCCGAGAAGCCCGTGTACGGGACCAGCGCGGGCGGCACGGCCACCGAGCCGTCCGCACGCTGGTACTGCTCCAGGATCGCCACCAGCGTGCGGCCCACCGGAAGCGCCGAACCGTTCAGGGTCGCCGCGAATGCCTTGCGCCCGTCCCGGCCGCGCACCCGGATGCCGGCCCGGCGGCCCTGGAAGTCGCCGCAGTCGGAGCAGGAGGAGATCTCCCGGTAGGTGCCCTGGCCCGGCAGCCACACCTCGATGTCGTAGGTGCGCCGGGCGGCGAACCCGAGGTCCCCGGCCCGCAGTTCCACGACCCGGTGCGCCAGCCCCAGCCGCCTCAGCGCCGTCTCGGCGTGCCCGGTGAGCAGCTCCAGCTCCTCGGCGGCCCGGTCGGGGTGGCAGATCCGCACCAGCTCCACCTTCTCGAACTGGTGCAGCCGCACCAGCCCGCGGGTGTCGCGCCCGTACGAGCCCGCCTCCGCCCGGTAGCAGGGCGTGAACGCGGTCAGCGCGAGGGGGAGTTCGCCCTCCTGGAGGGTCTCGCCCCGGTAGAGGTTGACCAGCGGTACCTCCGCCGTCGGGATCAGCAGCAGGTCGCGGTCGGCGGCGTTCGTCAGGAACAGGTCGTCCTCGAACTTCGGCAGCTGCCCGGTCCCCGTCATCGTCTCCCGGCTGACCAGGTGCGGCACCCCGTGCTCGGTGTACCCGTGCTCGGTGGTGTGCAGGTCCAGCAGGAACGCGGCCAGCGCCCGCTCCAGCCGGGCCCCCGCCCCGCGGGTCACCGCGAAGCGCGAGCCCGACAGCTTGGCGGCGCGCACCGGGTCCAGGATCCCCAGACGGGTGCCCACGTCGACGTGGTCGCGCGGTGCGAACTCGAAGCCGGGCACCTCCCCCCAGACCCGCCGCACCACCGGCGGGTCCTGCTCCGTCCCGTCGGGGACGCCGGCGTGCGGCCGGTTCGGGACGGCCGGCAGCAGCGCGCCGAGCCCGTCCTCCGCCTCCTTGAGCTCCTCCGACACCGACCGCAGCCGCTCCCGGGCCTCCTGGAGCCGGGCCCGGGCGGCCGCGTCCGGCGGGCCGCCGACCTTCGCCGAGCGGTTCTGCTCGGCCCGCAGCTTGTCCCGCTCGGCGATCAGCCGGGCGCGCCGTTCGGTCAGGGTGCGCAGGGCGTCCCGGTCCAGGACGTAGCCGCGGCGGGCCAGGTCGGCCTCCGCCTCGTCCTGGAGCAGGCTGTGCGGGTCGTGCATGACGGCTCCTCGGTCTCGTTACGGGATGTCCTGCGGCTGCGGTACGTCGTGCGCGGCGGTGGCGACGGCCCGGTACCGCTCGGGCGCGCGGGCCCGCAGCCAGCCCGCGTACCCGAGCCCGCCGAGCGCGGCGGCGACCATCAGCCACGGGATCCGGTTGACCCACGCGGAGTCGGTACCGGTGACCAGCGCGAAGTTGTCCAGCAGCAGCCACAGCGCGCCCGCCAGCCCGGCCAGGGCCAGCGCCGGCGCCAGCCGGGTCCGCCACCAGTGGGCGTCGGGGTGCCGGCGGAAGAAGACCAGCACCGCCACCGCCACCGCCGCCTGGAGGGCGACGATCCCGACGGTGCCCAGGGCCAGCATGGTCGTCGCCAGGGTGGTGTACGGGTGCGCGCCCGCGAGCGCGAACACGCCGCAGACGAGGGCCGTGGCCACCGACAGCACCACGCTCGCCCGGTGCGGGGAGGCGTGCCGCGGGTGCACCCGCGCCAGCGAGCCCGGCAGCACCCGCTCGCGGCCCAGGACGAACAGGTAGCGGTTCGCGGCCGTGTGCAGCCCCAGCAGCGCCCCGAACAGGCTGGTGCACAGCAGGACCTGCATCACCCCGGTCGCGAAGCCGCCGAGGTAGTCGTCCGACAGCCGGAAGAACAGGTCGCCCAGCTCCCGCTGCGCCGTGCCGGCCACCCGGTCCGCGCCGACCGCCCCGACGGCCGCCCAGCTGATCAGCGCGAAGAACACGGTGATCAGCACGACGGACGCGTACGTGGCGACGGGCACGCTGCGCCTGGGGTCGCGGCTCTCCTCGCCGTACAGCGCGGCCGCCTCGAAGCCCACGTACGAGATCAGGGCGAACATCAGCGCCACCCCGAGCCCGGGGGTCAGCACGGTGCCGGGCGCGAACGCCGCGGCGGGCAGCGTGTCCGCCCCGTGCCGCACGCCGATGGCCAGCGCCAGCAGGCCCAGCACCGCCACCTCGGCGATCATCAGCACGGCCAGCAGACGGGCGCTGAGGTCGATCCGCCGGTAGCCCATCACGGCGGCCAGGGCCAGCGCCCCGCCGGTCCACACCGGCCAGGGCACCGGCAGGCCGTGCGCGGCGGAGACCAGTTCGGCGAAGTACCCGAAGGCCCCGGCCACGCCCGCGACGGCCGCCGTGTAGGCGACGACGGCCGTCAGCCCGCCCGCGACGGCCAGGGGCCGGCCGAGCCCCTGGCCGATGTACGTGTAGAAGCCGCCCGCGCCCACCACGTGCCGGCTCATCGCCGCGTACCCGACGGAGAAGCAGAGCAGTATCAGCCCGGCGAGCGCGAAGGTGGCCGGCACCCCCGCCCCGTTGCCGATGGCGTAGGCGAGGGGCACCGAGCCCACCACCCCGGACATCGGGGCCGCGGCGGCGACCACCAGGAAGACGATCCGGGGGGTGGTCAGGGTCCGGCGCAGCCCGGGCGAGGCGGCGGGGGCCGGCCGCTCCGTTCTCGCGGGAATCGTGGAGGTCACCGGGACTACCTCGGGTGGGTGCGGATCAGGTCGACGGCCTCCGGGATGCCCATGTACGGCAGCCGCACCTCGGCCATGTCGTCCGTCCACCGCTCGGCGAGGTCGTAGCGCTCCTTCGGGGTGGTCTCCAGCAGCCTGCAGCCGGGGAACACCTCGTAGTCCTTCAGCAGCTCGGCGTGGGCGAACATGCCCTGCTGGAACAGCTCCTCGCGCTCCAGCACGAACTCCTCCGACGGCAGCTCGTCCCACAGCTGCCGGCCGCGCCGGATCAGCTCGATCAGCCGGGGCCGGTACGAGGGGTTGCGCGCGAGGTGGTCGCGGACGATCGAGCTGCCGACGGTCAGGTGGCGGATCTCGTCGATGGACGCCCCGCGGGCGATCTCGGCGGCCGCCGGGTCGAGCAGCGTCCACTTGCGCTCGCTGAGCTCGGCGGCCGGCGCCAGCACGCCCTCGATGACGATGGTGAACACCGCGACGGCGCCGATGAAGTCGCCCTCGTCGCGCACGACGGTGGTGGCGAACTCGGCGATCGGGTTCAGCACGCGCCGCGTGTAGTCGGTGCCCTGTTCCCTGATGAACTCCAGCAGCCCCGCCTCGGGCACCCCGAGGTCGACCAGGTGCTTGCGGAAGATCATCGCGTGCCGGGCCTCGTCGACCACCTGGGTGGTGAAGAACTCCTGCTCGACGACGCCGGGCGCGCCGATGACGTAGTGGGACAGCACGTTCACGGCGCGGGACTCGGCCAGCGACCGGTTGCCCAGCTCCAGTACGAGCGCCTCGCGCAGCGGACCCTCCTCGCGCATGTGCGCGGGGGTGACGGCGTCGTGCCCGGCCTCGGCCCGCCCGCGCAGGGTCCCCTGGGCTACGGCCGACAGCCAGTACCCCAGGTCGCACTCCTCGGCGGTCAGGGTCATCTCCTGGGCGCCGTCGAGCAGGTTGGGCGCGCGGTCCCAGTCGGCCTCGACGGGGATCTGCGGAAGGGTGGTCATGACGCAACCTCACTGGGAGAAGCGGGAACGGAGACGGAAGCGGCGGGGGTGACGCAGGCGCTGTGCATGCGGCCGGCGAAGCTGAGCATCGGGGAGTCGACGGTGTGCGAGCCGCCCGTGACCTCGGCGAGGAGCATGTCGTGGTCGCCGACCTGGTGCCAGCCCAGGACCCGGCAGGCCATGTGCGCGAGGCTGCCGCCGATCAGCGGGGCCCCGGTGAGCGGGTCGGTGGACCAGTCGAAGCCCTCGAACTGGGCGTCGCCGAGCGGGCGCTGCGGGTTGGCGAAGCGGCGGGCGACGTCCTGCTGGGCCGAGCCGAGGACGTTCACCGAGAAGCGGCCGGCCCGGCGGACCATCGACGCGAACGTCGAGGTGGGCCGCAGACAGGCGCCCAGGACCAGGGGGTCGCGGGAGAGGGTGACCACGGCGCTGGCGGTGGTGCCGTGCCGGACGCCGCCCTGGCTGACGGTCAGCACCGTCACGCTCGACGCCAGCCGGCGCAGGGCCAGGCGGGCCGCGTCGGGGTCCTCGTACCCCTCGGCGGACGCCGACGGCGAGCGGTCCGTCAGCCAGGCGGGATAGCGGCTCACCGGTTCACCCCGACGGCCGGAGCGGAGACGCCCGTGGCGGCGAGGGTCGCGGGGTGCTCCTCGTACGGCAGCGGGACCGGGCCGTCGGTGGCCGAGCGGCGCTTGAGCATGGCCGTGAGCTGGTGCACCAGCGGGGTGTCCTCCGGCTCGAAGGGCAGCCCGAACGGCTTGAGGAAGTTGCCGAAGACGCCCCGGTCGCCGAAGACGTGGAACGGCAGGGCCAGCAGCGCCCACTCGGGCCCGATCAGCCACATCCACAGCAGGCCGACGGCGGCCACGCTGAGCAGGCTGTGCATCGAGTTGTACAGGACGTAGAACGCCTTGTGGATCTGCTTGTCCGCGCTGCGCCGGTAGGCGATCGCGCCCGGGATGTAGCCGATCAGGTCGATGTACAGGAACAGGCCGATCGCCGCGAACCAGTTGATGTCCGTGAAGTGCCACAGGATGAACCCGATCGTCACGGCGAACGCGACCAGGTACTCCAGGCGGTGCAGGTTGAAGGTGACCGGCGATTCCACCGGGTTCTTGATGTCCATGAGGGGTGTCCTTACTGCGGGCGGGCCGCGCGACGGGATGCCGGTGGATCAGGACAGGCGCAGCGGGCCGCCGGCGAAGTACTCGGCCAGCTCCGCGGCCACGCTCGCGCGCGACGGCGGGTGGAAGGCCAGGGCGCGGACCGCGGAGGCCAGGTAGGCCACGTCACCCGAACGGATGTAGGCCATCCCGCCGAGCATCTCCACGGCCTGGTCGACGGTCTGGGACAGCAGGTCCTGCGTGGCGTAGCGGGCGGTCAGCACCGCCGCCACCGCCTCGTCGCCCTCGGTGCCGTCCTCCAGCGAGCGGGCCGCGCCCTCCACGAGGGAGACCGCCGCGTCCATCCGGACCGCCAGCTGCGCCCGCTCCGAGGCGCTGCCCCGCCCGCCCGCCAGCACCTGCGCCACCAGGGTGGACGCGGCGCCGACGTACGAGGAGGTGGCGAGGAGCTCGAACCAGGTGAACCCGGCCGTCTGGAGGTCGTCGAGCCGGTCGGCGTCCTCGGGGGTGCTGTGGATGACGAGGTCCTCGGGGACCTCCACGTCGGTGAGCCGGACCTCGTGGCTCTGCGAGGCCGCCAGCACCGGGGTGGCCCAGAACGGCCGGGTCTCCACACCGGGGGAGGAGGCCGGGATCAGCATCAGCGCCAGGGCGGAGCGCCCGTCCTCCTCCGTCACCTGCACGCTGGCCGTCAGCACGTCCATCGAACCGGAGAGGCTGCACGGCTTCTTCGCGCCGTTGACCCGGTAGCCGCCCGGGGTGCGCTCGGCGACGACGGAGGGCGCGAGGATGTTCTGGTCGGTCCGCCCCTCGGCCCAGCCGGACGCCAGCAGCAGTCCGTCGGAGGCCACCGCGGACATCAGCTTCAGCTGGGCCGGCGTCAGCCGGTCGGCGGCCTCCGCCAGCCGGAACAGCATCGCCACCGTGAAGTGGTGCATCGTCGTGGCCACGCCCAGCGAGGGCGAGACGGAGGCGATCGCCCGCTGCACCCGGACCGCCTCCAGCGGACCGGCGGCCGCACCGCCGTACGCGGCCGGCACGAGCAGCCCGGGCCCGCCGTGCTTGCGGTACAGCTCCAGCACCGGGCTGTCCGCGCCCTCCCGGGCGGTGAGCGGCAGCTCTTCGAGTGCGTCGAGAAGACCTGCGTGGAATTGTTCGCAGATCCCGCGCGCTGTCGTCAGGGAACGCATCGCCGTGTTCTCCTCGGGCTCTCTCGGGCTCTCTGGGATTTCGCGTCCGGATCTTCGGGATTCCCGTCGGTCCGAAAGTCGAATATGCATGGGAGAGTCTTCCAGTCGCCATCTGACTGAGGCCTGACGCCCATCTGACCAGCGGTTTTGCCTGACCCTCCCCTGACGGGCGGCTGACCGCGGGCGGCTGTGGCCTTGTGGGGCCCGGCGGCCCGTGCCATAAGTAGCGGTAGTGCTGCCGCGAGAATGGATTTCACATGACCGGAACGATTCTGGAGACGGATGTCGCGCTCGACGCCATCCGGCAGTACGCGGACGCCGGAAATCCGAGCGCGTATTTCGCCTTCAGTGACGGGAACAGCTATTTCCGGCTCCCGGACGGGCCCGGGGTGATCGTCTACCGGCCCGTCGGCCGCTACCTCGTCCAGTTCGGCGGCCCCTTCGCCCCCTTCGCGCCCGCCGGCCCGGACGGCCCCCGCGCCCGCCTGCTGGCCGCGTTCAGGGACTTCGCCGCCGAGCAGGGCCGCGAGATCGTGTCCGTACAGCTCCAGGGCGCGGACGCCGACGTCTACGTCGACCAGGGCTTCACGGTGAACCAGATGGGTGCCTCGTACGCCGTCGACCTGGAGGCCTTCACCCTGGCCGGCACGAAGTTCATGCAGCTGCGCAACAAGATCTCCCGGGCCCTGCGCAGCGGCCTGGAGATCAAGGAAGTCCCCTACGAGGACCACGCCGGGCAGATCGAGGAGCTGGACGCCGCCTGGCTCTCCACCAAGGGCGAGGGCGTCAAACCGCTGGAGTTCCTCGTCGGCCAGACCGGCGGCCGCTACCAGCACCTGCGCCGGCTCTTCGCCGCCGTCCGCGACGGCGAACTGATCGGCTACGTCTCCTACGCCCCGGTGTACGGGCCGCAGCCGGGCTGGATGCACGACCTGAGCCGCCGGCAGCCCGACTCCCCGCCCGGGGTGATGGAGGCCCTCAACAAGGCCGCGATCGACGTGTTCACGGCAGAGGGGACCCGCTGGCTGCACTTCGGGTTCACCCCCTTCACCTCCCTGACGGCCCCGCAGTTCCCGGGCCACAGCCTGGGCTTCCACTGGTTCATGGAGCACCTGTGGGAGCACGGCGCGCACATCTACCCGGCGCGCACGCAGCTGGAGTACAAGCAGAAGTGGGCGCCCTCCGCCGTACTGCCGGAGTACATCGCCTTCCAGCACGGCGCGAGCCTGCCCGCGCTGGTCCACGTCTTCCGCGCCTGCAACGCGGTCTGAGAGGGAGGCAGACGATGACGACGCCCGAGGAGATCCGGACCCAGGGCCTGCTGGTCGTGGACCGCTTCCAGGCCTGCGCGGCCGCCCCCGACGACCTGGAGGCCGCCCGCCTCTGCGACGAGGACCTCACCCGCCTGGACACCATGCTCCGCACGGCGGGGGAGTAGCCCCACCGCGCAGGGTCTGGAGGACGACAGCGGGGCCGGCCCAGGGGCAGGGCAACGGGGAACAGCAGCGGGAGCAGGGCGAGCGGGCGGCCAAGGCCGGCCGCGCCACGCTCAAGCCGCAGGTCGAGGACGCGGCGCGCAGCCCGTCGCGGCCGTGGACGGCGACGGGACGCCGACCTGCGGGTTCGGGTGGACCTGCCTGTGGCAGGACGCCGGCTGGTACGGCCGCAAGCTCCAGTGGTCCGCGGACGGTTCGAAGAACCTCGGCGACTGGAGCTTCCGCGACAAGGCCTCGTCCACCTGCAACAACGACGAGATCGGCGGGATGGGCCTGTACGACTGGCGCACCGGGATGCCGGACCCGGAGATCATCACCGCCCTCGGCTACTGCCTGAAGAACCTGCACGTCTACGGCTACCCGTACGGCGGCAACTGGGGCGACAAGGCCGACGAGCTCGTCATGTGACGTCCCGATTGCGGCTGTCATCGCGCCCCCGTACGGATACCGTGCGGGGGCGCGCTCGTCCGGATCCGCCCGCCCGTCACCGGAAGGCCCCCCGATGCCCGTGCCCGCACGCCACGCCGCCGCTCTCGTCCTGGCCGCCCTGCTGGGCGCCGCCGGATGCTCCGTGACCTCGACCCCGGAGTCCGGGACGGGGATCCCCGCACACCTGCCCGCGCCCGATCCCCACGGGGCCTACACGCCGGAGGACGCGGCCCGGGCCGCCGCGTTCGCCGAGTGGGCCGGGGGGACCGCACACCCCGACTGGGCCGGAGCGGTCGCCCGGGTCAAGGCGGTGCAGGTGGTGGAGGCGGGCGACGAGCAGCACATCCACCTCCACACCACGCTGCCCCGGGCCGAGGGCGGGAGCCCGCCCGCCGGGACGGCGGAGGTGCTCGCCGCGTACGGGGAGTGGCCGCAGCGGCCCGCCGGGGCGGTGCTGGTCGGCGTCTTCGACGGCGACGGCCGACGGGTGGGAAGCGCCGGAGTCGCTCCGCGGTGACGGGCCACGCGGAGGCGGGGAAGCCGGGGTGGATCCCCGTCCTCCCCGCCTCGCGATCAGCGCAGTGCCGGGCGGGTGGTGATCAGGGTGCCGGCCGGGCCGCGGACCAGCATCGGGCGGCGGCGCAGGGCCGGCTGCGGGCCGGAGGGGCGCAGGACGTGCGCGACCAGCAGGTCCTGTACGGCCGGGCCGTCGGGGCCGGCCGTCAGCTCGTGGCCGTCGTACGCGACCACCCGCCGGTCGAACAGCAGCCCCTGACCCGGAGCCGGCTCCGCCTCCAGCAGGGGCACGCGCGGGCCGGTGCCGTACAGCCGGGACCGGCCCGTCCCGCCCCCGTCCCGCCCGACCACCGCCACGAGCGCGAACTCGCAGGCGTCCGGCACCGGTCCGGGAAGCCGCACCGGGACCGTCGCCCCTGCGGGCGCCACGGTCCGTACCCGGTGCAGCTCGATCAGCCGGTCGGCGTGGACGTCCAGCCACGGCCCGCACAGGGCCCGCCGCAGCAGGGCGCAGAGCCCGGCCGCGAGCCCCCGGTCGGCGGCACCGCCCGGGGCGCCGGCCGGGGCGGCGGGCCGGAACAGCCAGTCGTCGTCCGCCGTCCAGGACATCCGCAGCCGCAGGCCCGGCTGCGGCGGGCCGGTGAAGCCGGCCGCGACCGCCCCCGGCACGGGGTCCAGACCGACCAGCGCGAAGCCGCGCTCCCGCAGGGACACGGCTCAGCCCGCGGCGACGGGCGTGCGCTCGGCGGAGAGCCGGGCCAGGTCCAGGCGCTCGTCGAGGTGGCGGGCGGAGGAGTTGGCGCGCCACAGCGCGCCGCGGGCGATGCCCCGGCGCATGTAGGCGGTGTCGGCGCTCGGGATGACCACGTTGTGGAACCAGCCCGCCGCGTGCTGCGAGTCGATGGTGATGTGCAGCCGGTGGTAGGTGATGCCGACCTCGGGCAGGCCGAGGCGCTCCCAGGCGCGGACGACGTTGCGGAACCGGTCGGGGGCCAGCCACTCGGTCATCCCGAGGAAGCCGACCGCCTCCGGGTACAGGTGCCGGTAGCGGCACAGCAGCACCGCGAGGTTGCCGGAGTGCAGGTCGGTGGTGGTCATGGCGGCCTCGAGGTCCTCGTTGCGGACGTCGAAGACCTCGTAGATCTTGTTGAAGAGGTGGGTGTGCACGGCCTCCGGGTCGCCGTTGCCCATCTCGTCCCAGTAGTTGGCGGCGATCTCCATCTTGCTGGCGCCGGCCGTGCCGATCTGCATCATCGCGAGGAAGTCGTCGAAACGGCCGTCGATCAGGGACTCCTGGATGACGTACGTGCGCAGGTCCGCCTCGCGCGCCTCGCGGTTGATGAAGTCCGTGTAGTAGGGGTGCTTGAATGCGCGGTGCTTGCGGACCAGTCCCTTCAGCCAGGACAGGAACGCCTTGGGCTCGGTCGGCGCGGACTCCAGCAGACCGGGCTCCAGGTGGGCGTCCTCGGCGGCCAGGGTGGCGTTCTCCAGCAGGCGGGTGACCTCGTGCAGCAGCACCGAGCCCTCGGCGCTCGGCCGGTCGGGGATCTGCATCACGGTCTGGTAGATGCGCGAGAGCAGGAGCTGCTGGTGGTAGTGGGCGTCCTCGCGGGCGGGGCCGGCCACGGCCGCCGCGTTCAGGTCGGTGACGGCCTCGACGATACGGGCGCGCTCGCCCAGGAACTTGGCGTCGATCTCGTCGGCGTCGATGGTCAGCCAGGACGAGATCTCGTCCACGAGCGCGGCGGCGTCCGTCCTGCGGAGCACGGGAACGGTGTGGTGGTCGCTGCTGGGCAACTGCGTCTCCATGTCTGTCGGGGTCGCTCGGGAAAGCGACGCCTGTTCGGGTCGCGCCGGGCTGGGGAAGGGAACGTGCGGATCCGTCGACGGGACCCCCGGACGGGAGGGGCCGGAAGGGGCCGGAAAGGGCCGGATACGGTCGCCCCGCGGGTCCGGGGAGGACGAGACGGGCGCGTGGGGAGGCCCTGTCGGGCGGTCCGGGCGCCGCATGCCAAAGACACGCGCATCCCTGGTATCGGATCGGGATGCGCGTGCCTGGGATGAGCACCTGCGGAGAGGGCAGGATTCGAACCTGCGTGGGCAGAGCCCGTCCGGCGAAGAGCCGGACCCCATTCGGCCGCTTTGGGTACCTCTCCTTCGGCCTTTCTTGTGCCATCAGCTTGGCATGCGGCGGCTGACACGGGGCTGATGGATATCT
Organism: Streptomyces sp. NPDC093801; assembly: GCF_040701585.1. NCBI lineage: Bacteria > Bacillati > Actinomycetota > Actinomycetes > Kitasatosporales > Streptomycetaceae > Streptomyces > Streptomyces sp. NPDC093801. The sequence goes on from NZ_JBFBDP010000035.1 coordinate 74,119, forward strand.
GAGACGGGAATTCCCCCGCCGGCCCCGAGCGGTCAGGGGCCCATCAGCGCCGGCTGGGATAGTGAGGGGCGGTCGATCCCGACCTGATCCCGACTTCACGTACACAGGGAGTTCCCGTGGCCGCCGAGACCGCCGCCGAGACCGCCGCCGAGACCGTCGCCGAAACCACCGCCGAGACCGCCAAAATCGCTGTTTCCCGCCTCTACAACGACGAGAACGGCGAATCGCATTTCATCGACGAGACCCTGGAGGTGACGGCCCTCAATTTCGCCCCGCCGGCGCCGTCGCTCTTCGTCTCCGACGGCATACCGGCCAAGCAGGCCGTGTACCTGTACATCCCGGCGGGGTGGTTCGGCGACTTCCACCCGGCCCCGCGCCGCCAGATCATGACCCTGGTCAGCGGGAAGATGGAGTGCGGCGTCAGTGACGGCACCTGGCGCACCTTCGTCCCCGGCAACACCCAGCTGGTCGAGGACACGGTGGGCAAGGGCCACGCGACGAAGGCCCTGGAGGACTGCGTGATGATCGTCTCCCAGCTGGCGGACTGACGTCCCGTCACCACGCGTGAACGGCCCGGGCCTTCAAGGCCCGGGCCCTTCTGCTTTCCGCTGTCAGCCCTTGACGTAGCCGAAGCTCTCGACGAGCTTTCCGCCCTCCAGGCGGTGCACGTTCACCCCGCGGACGAAGTCCTTCGGACCGCCGCCCCAGCGCAGCGTCCAGCGGCAGACGGAGCGCTCGCCGGCCACCCAGACGTCCTCCACCTCGAAGGTCATGTGCTCGTTGCCCGCGATCGCGGTCCAGAACTGAAGACATTCGTCATAACCGACGTGCTTGGTGCCGTCGGGGGCCGGTCCGGAGTTCTCCAGCCGGCAGTTCTCGCCGAGGATGTCCTTCAGCAGGCCGGGGTCGTGCAGCTGGAATGCCTGGTTGAACTGTTCGATAACCTTGCGGGTCTGCTCGTCGGACATCGGAACTCCTCACGTCTCATGACTCTGCACGGATGGTGGACCGTCGGACCGGTCGGACTGACCGCGCCGGCCGGGCCACAGGAGAAAGTAATACAGTCCAACGGCTCCCTGTCCAAGCCTTTGGAAGTTCCGGCCATTTGAGTCAGTCGCACGTCAGTGCCAGCCGCCTAGCTTTGTACTATGACCACAGCAGACGGTGCACCTCTCGCATTGGCCTATCAGCAGGCCATCGAATATCTGGCGGGTCTCGCCGATCGGCCGGTGGGTGCCACTGCCGGCTCCGAACAATTGCTGAAAATGTTCGGTGGCCCGCTGCCCGCCGGCCCGGCCGACCCGGCCGAGACCATCGGGGTCATCGGCCGCGCCGTCGCCGAGGGGGGCATCCCCACCGCCAACGGCCCCCGCTACTTCGGGTACGTCACCGGCGGCACCCTGCCCGTCGCGATCGCCACCGACTGGCTCGTCGCGGCCTACGACCAGACCGCCAGCCTCTACAACCTCTCCCCGGCCGTCGCCGTGGCCGAGGACGTCGCCGCCCAGTGGGTCCTGGAGCTCCTGGGCCTGCCCGCGCACGCCTCCGTCGGCTTCCCCACCGGCTGCACGATGGCCCACCTGACCTCGCTCGCGGCCGCCCGCCACAAGCTCCTCGCCGAGGCCGGCTGGGACGTGGAGCGCGAAGGCCTGGGCGGCGCCCCCGACGTGGCCATCGTCGCGGGCGCCCAGCACCACATGACCATCGACCTCGCCGCCCGCTACCTCGGCTTCGGCACCGCCCGCATCCGCAACGTCCCCGTCGACTCCAAGGGCCGCATGATCCCCGCCGAGCTGGAGCGCACCCTTGCCGGCCTCACCGGCCCGGTGATCGTCTGCGCCCAGATCGGCGACGTCAACTCCGGCGCCATCGACCCCGTCGGCGAGATCTGCGACATCGCCCACCGCCACGGCGCCTGGGTCCACGTCGACGGCGCCTTCGGCCTGTGGGCCGCGGCCAGCCCGAAGCTCCGCCCCCTCGTCGACGGCGTGGAACGGGCCGACTCCTGGGCCCTCGACGCCCACAAGTGGCTCAACGTCCCCTACGACTGCGGCATCGTCGTCATCGCCCACCCCGAGGCCCACCGGGCGGCCATGCTCAACGAGCGCGCCGGCTACCTCCCGCCGGGCACCGACGGCGAACGCGACGCCATCGAGTGGGTCCCCGACTTCTCCCGCCGCGCCCGCAGCCTCCCCGTCTGGGCCGCCCTGCGCACCCTCGGCCGCGAGGGCGTGGCCGAACTGGTCGAACGCTGCTGCGACCACGTCCGCCACTTCGCGGAGCGCCTGTCGGGCGTTCCCGGGGTGGAACTCCTCAACGACGTCGTCCTCAACCAGCTCCTGGTCCGCTTCGGCGACGACGACGAGACCACCCGCCGGGTCATCGCCCGCATCCAGCGCAGCGGCACCTGCTGGTTCGGCGGCACGCTGTGGGAGGGCCGGGCGGCGATGCGCGTCTCGGTCGTCAACTGGCGCACGACGCGCGAGGACGTGGACCGCAGCGCGGACGTCATCCTCGATTCCCTCGCCGCAGAACTGACCCCCTGACCCCTCCGCCACCCCCCACCCCCCGGCCGGCCCCGACCCCCGGGGGGGGGGTGGGGGGCGCGTGTCAGACCTCGTCGGCGGTCATGCCGCAGAGAGGGACGGCTTGCCAGGGCCAAGGTCAGGGCAGATCCCGGACCATGACCGCGTAGAGGGGCGAGTCGTCGGAGGGTTTGGCCTCGTCGCGCTTCTCATAGCCCCACCTCTCGTACAGAGCCCGCACCTTCGTGTGGGTGGAGTCCACGAGGAGCGTCGCGAAGTCCACCTCGACGGACCGGACCAGCGCGTCGTGGATCCGCTGGGCCCTCCCGGTGCCCTGCCACCGGGGCACCACCATCAGCTCGGACAGCGCGAAGATCCGCCCGCGCACGCCGTCGGGCCGATCGGCCCCCTTCCACCACCCACCGGGCTTGAACTGCGACCCGTACGCGTACCCGACCGGGCTGCCGTCCTCCCACCCCGAGACACACGTCCAGTCCTCGCGCCCCGACCACAGGTCGACGAAGTGGGAGAACCGCTCGCGCGAGTGGAAGGGGTCGGGATCCTCCGCGTACACCTGGTCGTGAACGTCCAGGAGCAAGGAGCGGACGTTTTGCGCGTCTGCGTGCGCGTACCACTTCAGGTCCATCGTCGTGACTCCTCGATCCAGCTCACGACCTCGGGCTCCTTCGTTCCCGTGGCCTGGATGACTTGGCGTGTTATGGCAAGCGTGTTTGCCGTACGCTGCGACCCGGAATCCGGCGGCAGCATCCCGTACGCGCGTCGTCCTGTTGCACAGGCCAGCTCCACCTCGCCCTGCCGCGCCTGCGCCAGTGACAGGTGCGCCGTATACAGGGCCTTGTTGCGGATCATTCCTGACGGAATCGCGGCGAGGGTGCGGTGAAGGCAGGACTCGGCCCGGTCATGCTGCCCGAGTGCCGTCCAGACGTACGAGGACAGGGCGTCGAACTCGGACCGGCTGTAGAACGAGATCCAACTCGACGAGTCTTCTCTCGGTGCGAGCGCGAACGTCTTGGCGGCGAGGTCCAGCGCCCTCGTCGACTCCGCAGGCTGACGCAGCCGGGCCAGAGCATTCGCGCGCCGCATGTGCCCGAGCGAGGCGTACAGCGGGTCGCGCCGGGCCACCGACGAACGCTTCATCACCTCCGCGCCGGCCGCTGCCTCGGCGTGGTTCTCCCGCTGGCTGGAGGTGAGCATCAGGTGATCCCAGACCCGGTACATGCTCTCGGCATCACGTGCGAGCCCTGCCAGGGTGAATGCGTGGTCGAGATGAGTCCGGGCTCGTTGCGGCGCGCTCGCGTCGATGGCAGCGAAGGCCGCCAGGCAGGTCACTTCCGAGGCGAGACGGTACAACTGGCGCTGAATGCGTTCCGAGGCGCCGCCGCCCGCAAGAGAGGACTGAATCCGCGTAGCCAGTTCGACCGCCCTGTGCTCGACACTCCGTGCTCCGCCGAGCTGTGAATCGTCGTGTAGAAGCCGGGTGTACTCCAGGTGGAACCTGTTCGTGTCCAGCTGGCCCAGCCGCAAGCGTCGTGTCGCGCCAGCAGCGGCTGTCCCGGTTGCTGCGACAAGGAAGGTTCGACGGTGCACTGGATCCTCCGCTGGTGCGGCAGTACGTGGTGGGTCGAACCCTGAGTCCCGGGTGGGGCATCCGAAAACCGCTTCCAGTGCAGCACATGTACGGCCGATTGGTCGCCTCGTGGCGCCGTTCAACAGGTTCCGCACGGTCCGTGCGGACACCTCACCCGGACGTCCTGTGATCTCCAGCAGAGCGATGTTCATCTGAGCTGCCAACTCGTCCTGTGTGAGGCCGAGATCGAGCATCTTCTGCTTCAAGGCGGCGTTGACTGCCATGACACCGGAACGTAGCTCGATCCTCACTCTCCGCACCAGGGGGGTCGCAAAGCGCATGCAAAGTCTTCCGGTCGTATGGTGCGCCGCGGATGGGCAGCCTTCCTGTTCCTTGCAGGTTGCGGGCCTTTGACTGGTGCCAGCTGCCAGGGGCGAGTGCGTCCCTGGCCGACCGACCACTTGCTGATGACGGTAGGAGCGGCCTTGCCCAGTTCATTTCCGCGCGACGTACTGAGCGTGGACACCCCCGGCAGCCCGGGTACCGGCACCGCCCCGCTGCCCCCGCCCGGCGCCGATCTGCTCGACCGGGCGCTCGTCGGGTGGGAGCGGTTCCTTCTGGGGGTCTTCGCGGAGGCGTCGGATGAGTGAGTGCTACGAGTACGTGCCGCACAGGCTGCTCCGCACGCGCGTCCGGGACATCGCGTCCGGGGTGGAGGGGGTGCTGATGGCCGTGGTCAACGAGAACGTCTCGGACACCGGCATCGAGCAGTGGGCGGAGCTCGCGTACATCCGCGGGCCGTCCGGCCGTGAGTTCACCACCGCCGTCGCCGACGTCGAACCCGCCTGGTCGTGCCTTCGGCCGCCGCGGGGTACAGGGTGACGGACCCGCCTGAGGACGGCGGCTACGCAGCGGCGGGCTCCCACAGGAAGCCGTCCGGGTCGGTGAAGGAGTCGGTGGTGCTGCCGAGGACGACGCGGTGCGAGCCCGTGCCGTCGACGGGGACGCCGAGGTCCTTGGCCAGGGCGCGGCGCTTGTAGAGGGCGAGCTTGACGGGGGTGGTGGGGCCGGCGGCGAATTCGACGTACTTGCTGCCGAAGCTCTTGGCGACCGTCAAGCCCCGGTCCGTGTAGAACTGCCTGGTGGTCTTGACCGCCTCGACGCCGAGGAGGAGGACGATCTCGTCGATCCGGCCGGTGTCGGGGGCGGTGTTCTTCTTTTCCGAGGTGGCGATCTTCCAGATCGTGCCGTCCGGGGCCCGGACGACGCCGCCGTAGCCCCACAGGGACTTCGTGGCGGGCTTGAGGACGGTGGCGCCGGCGTCGACGGCAGCGGTGAAGAAGCCGTCGACGGTGGCCGGGTTGGCGACCGTGAGGCCCAGGGTGAAGCCGCGGAATCCGGTGGTGTGGGCCTCGGACGGCCGCAGGCGGACGTGGGCGCCGACGCCGAAGGCGCTGTAGAAGCGGCGGGCGGCTTCGACGTCGGCCACCTCGAGGGTGACGGAGGCGAGGGACGTGGTGGTGGAGGCGGTGGTTTCCATGTCCCTCACGCTACGGGCGGCACGGCGGACCGGGCTTCTCGATTCCTGATCGGTTGCCCGCCCCCGTCCGGGGGCCTACTGCAGGTCCGACTCCTCGCAGCGGGCCACCCAGGAGGCGAAGGGTTCCTCGGGGGACGTGCGGCCCGCCAGGTAGGCGCGGGTGAGGCGTTCCACGTAGTCCGGGAGGTCCGCCGCCGTGGTCTTCAGGCCGCGGAGCTTCTTGCCGAAGCCGCCCTCCTGGTCCGCGGCGAGGCTCAGGCTGCCGCCCAGGTGGATCTGGAAGCCCTCCACCTGGCGGCCGTCCTCGTCCGCCACCAGCTGGCCCTTCAGGCCGATGTCGGCGACCTGTGTGCGGGCGCAGGAGTTGGGGCAGCCGTTGAGGTTGATGTTGAGGTCGGGGAGGTCCGGTTCGCCCGACAGGCGCTTCTCCAGTTCCGCGACGAGGGTTGCCGCCCGCTCCTTCGTCTCGACGATCGCCAGCTTGCAGTACTCGATCCCCGTGCAGGCCATCGTGTTGCGCCGCCAGGGCGAGGGGCGGGCCTGGAGGCCGATCTCCGCCAGGTCGGTGATCAGGGGCTCCGGGTCGGCGACGTCCAGGACCAGGAGCTTCTGGTACGGGGTCAGACGCACCCGGCCGCTGCCGTGGGTCTCCGCGAGGTCGGCCAGGGCCGCCAGCCCGGTGCCCGAGAGGCGGCCGGCGACCGGGGCGGCGCCCACGTACGACAGGCCGTCGTTCTGCGGGTGGACGCCGATGTGGTCGATCGGGGCCGGAGGGAGCGCGGGGGCCGGGCCGTCGAGGAGCGGGCGGCCCAGGTACTCCTCCTCCAGGATCCGGCGGAACTTCTCCACGCCCCAGTCGGCCACCAGGAACTTCAGCCGGGCCCGGCCGCGCAGCCGCCGGTAGCCGTAGTCGCGGAAGAGGCGGGCCACCGCCGCCCACACGTCGGGGACGTCGGCGAGGGGGACCCACACCCCCACGTGCTGCGCCAGGATCGGGACGGTGGACAGGCCGCCGCCCACCCACATGCCGAAGCCGGGCCCGTGCTCGGGGTGGACCGCGCCCAGGAAGGCCAGGTCGTTGATCTCGTACGGGACGTCCGGCAGCCAGGACACCGCCGACTTGTACTTGCGCGGCAGGTTGGAGAGGGACGGGTCGCCGACGTACCGGGCTGCGATCTCCCGTACGGCCGGGGTCGCGTCGAGCACCTCGTCCGCGCCGACCCCCGCCACCGGGCTGCCGACGATGACGCGCGGGCAGTCCCCGCACGCCTCGGTCGTCGACAGGCCGACCTCCTCCAGCCGCCGCCAGATCGCCGGCACGTCCTCGATCCGGATCCAGTGGAACTGCACGTTCTGGCGGTCCGTGATGTCCGCGGTGTTGCGGGCGAAGCGCATCGAGACGTCGGCGATCGCCCGCAGCTGGGCGGCGTCGAGGGTGCCGCCGTCGCTGCGCACCCGCATCATGAAGTGCTCGTCCTCCAGCTCCTCCGGGGCGAGCGAGCCGGTCTTCCCGCCGTCGATGCCGGGCTTGCGCTGGGTGTACAGCCCCCACCAGCGCATACGGCCGCGCAGGTCGTCGGGGTCGATGCTCGCGAAGCCCTCGCGGGAGTAGACCCGCTCGATTCGCTCCCGGACGAGCAGGGGGTCCTCGACCGCCTTGAACTCCTCGTTGGCGTTGAGGGGGTCGTACTCGCCCAGTGCCCACTGGCCCTCCGGGCGCCTGGCGGCGGCGGGGCGCGCGGATCTGGCGGTCCGGACCGGCGGCGCGGCGACTGTTTCCGTCATGGTCCTGCTCCTTGTCGGGGAGGGTGGGTCGTCAGGTGGTGCCGAGGGCCGCTACCGGGACGACCATCCCGCTGGGCAGCCAGTTCGCGGACGCGCCGTGGTGGTGGCCCCCGGCCGCCGCGGGCCCGCCACTGCCGGGGACGTACAGCACGGCGGCGGCGTACAGCTTCGCGGGCGCCGGGCCCGCCGTGCCGCGCGCCGCACGCCAGGCCTCGTACCCGGCGGCGGTCGGCACCTCGCCGGGGAGGCGCTCGCCCAGCGCGGCCGCGTACTCCACCGCGGCCGGGCTGCTCGGGGCGTAGCGCAGCGGAATGAGCTGGCCCGCGCTCGGCGAGAGCAGCGGCGCGGTCAGCAGCCAGGGCGCCAGGTAGGTGCCCTCGGCGGCGGTGCGGCCGACCTCGACGTCGTGGACGGCGGCGTCCGCGCCCGCCCAGCCGGAGGTGACGACCAGCGGGCGGCGGGAGGAGGCGTCGGGGGCGGTGACGGAGATCCCCGCGCGGGCGGCGGCGGTACGCACCTCGGCGGCCGCGGCCCGGCCGCGCGGCGAGTCGTCCTCGACGAGGGAGACGGCCCGGGTGCCGCGTCCGGCGAGGAAGGCGACGGTCTCCCGCAGCGCGGCCGCGTCCGCCGCCGCCAGGGCGTCGGACGGGCAGCCGGCCGGCGGCTCCGCGCGGCCGCCGAGCACCGATCCGGCGGCGGCGCTCGCGCACTCCGGCCCGTCGGCGCCCCGCAGCGCGGCCGGGGCGGGGGCGGCCCCCGCGCGGCCGGTGTCCACGGAGAGCGGGGCGACGGCCCCGCCGGCGGAGACCCACACCCGTCCGGGTCCGGCCGGCAGTTCGACCGGGACCCAGGTCAGCGCCGACCCGGGCCGGGGGCCGCCCTTGGCGAGGCGGTCCCGGACGGTTCCGGCGGAGGCGCCGGGGGCGGCGACGGCCACCAGGTTGTACCCGGGCCGGTTCGGCACCACCAGCACCGGCACCCGCTGCCCGCCGAGGCCGACCGAGCCCAGCACCGGTCCGCCGGCCGCCGGGACCGCCGCCCCGCCCCCCGGCGCGCCCAGGCTCCCGGCCAGGGCCGCGCACACCGCCGCCGCGGCGAAGTACGCCGTGGCGGCGGAGCGGCGGGCGAGCAGCCGCGTCCGCAGGAGCAGCAGCACGCCGAGCGCCAGGGCGGCGGTCAAGGCGACCGCCGCCACGAGGACTGCGTTCACCGCCGGACGACGCTGTCGCTGACCACGAACAGCACGCCGTGCGGCTGCGCGTCGCCGTAGTCGCCGTGCGGCCAGGAGGCCCGGTTGAAGCCGACGCACGGCTTGCCGTTGTTCTCGTCGCGGAAGGACCGGTCGAGGGTCACCCGGCCGCGCCGGTCGACGTCGAACATGCACACCCGGTGGTCGCCGCCGCCGCCGAAGGACCCGGCGACGAAGTAGTTGGCCACCGCGATCCGGCTGACCTGCGTGGTCTCCCGGTAGACGCCGTCGGCGCCGCGCTTGAAGTTGTCCATGGCGCCCCAGTGCGGGCCGCCGGAGCTGACGTCGCGGATCGGGACGGTGCTCACCAGCTCCGGGCAGTCCCGCTCCCGTCCGCCGCGGCTCGCCTCCGCGAGCTCGTCGACGGAGCACTTCGCGCCGTCGCCGGCCGCGAGCAGCTTCTGGATGTCCAGGACGTAGATCATGCCCGTCGTCTGGTCCAGCGGCTTGCCGTAGGGCACCGACTGGCCCATCACCGTGTGGAAGAGGAACCGGTCGTCGGGGCTGACGGCCAGCCAGCTGCCGTTGTCGCCGCTGCCGGTGACGTCCTTGTCGCCCTGGAAGGTCCGGTAGGCGGTCGTGTCGTCGAAGACCTCCTTCCACTGCGGGGCGGGCGCGGTGATGTCCGGGGTGTAGAAGACGGCGCCGCCGGCCATCGAGGAGACGAACGCGCCCTTGTGGCCCGGCCGGTTGGTCAGCGCGGTCTCCATGACCACGCGGGACTCCCGGAAGAAGGCCCGCTGCTCCTGCGCGCCGCGCGGCCCGTCGGCGACCTTGGACACCGACTTCAGCACGGGGTCGTCGCGGTTGGCGATGTCGAAGACCCGGACGGTCTGGCGGGCCAGGTTCTCCTTCAGCGCCGAGTCCGGCGTCATGAAGTTGCGGGCCTCGGCGAAGTCGCTGGCCACCATGACGTTCAGGTCCTCGCGGACCGCGATGCCGTGCGGGTTGGCGCAGGTCGCGGCCGGCAGCGCCGGGACGTTGCCGCACTGCGCCGGGTCCTCGCCGGCCTCGGTGGCGGCCGGGATCTCGGCGAGGGTCCGGCCGTCCTGGCCGATCCGGACGATCTCGCCGGGCGAGCCGGCGGCGCCGTTGCCGACCCGCACCTGGCCGTTGGTGTAGGTGCAGGGGCCGGTGACGTTCGGGCCGCCCATGTACGTGCCGTACGCGGTGCCGTCGCCCAGCACCTGGTAGGCGTCGGGCAGGGTGCCGCAGGGGGTGTCGGCCGCGGTGTTGACCCCGGCGATGGTCAGCGCGGGCAGGGCCTTCGCGTCGAAGACGAAGGTGGTGTCGCTCATGATGCCGCCGGCGTAGATCCGGTCGCCCTTGTGCCACACGTACTGCATGTGGTGCGGCTCGTTGCCGTTGCCCGGGCCGACGGTCACGGTGTTGGCGACCTTGCCGTACGTGGGGGAGCCCGGGGTCGCGTCGACGACGGTCAGGAAGTCCGGCGCGGGCTGCTTGGCCGGGCCGGCCCAGACCAGCATCCACTGCCGGCCCGGCCCCCCGGCGGGGGCCACCAGGTGGTTGGTCGCCGAGTAGGTGACGCCGTCCGAGCCCTGGAAGGTGGAGGTCCAGGTCTCCGGCGTGCCGGCGGCGGCGGGTTCCGCCGCGGTGAGCATGGAGGCGGTGAGTCCCACCGCCGACAGACAGAGTGCGAGGCGGCGTATCAGCCTTCCTCGGCGCGGTCCTTGCAGGCTCATTTCTCCGCGTGCCCTCTCCGGGGATATCGGACAGAATGTGGGGGGAATCGACGGCGCTATTTCCGGTCACTGTCGCACAAGGGCGCTGGCGGTCCGCTGATGAGTCGCTTACCGCGCCCTGACCGTGCTCCGCAAAACCCCAGAAATCATAGAAACGTGCTGGTCAGCGACGCAGAGTGACTGGTTCGTCCGGAAAATACCCCCGATCAGCGGACCGTCAGTGCTTTATGTGTCGACATTGCTAATCTCGGCTCAGGAAATTCCTGACCGGTTCGCCGCGTTCCCCTTTTAAGGAGCCGCCGGGTGACGACGATCCAGGCACACGGAGATAGGAAAGAGCTGGCCGAGCGGGTGGGCCGGGAGCTGGAGGACGCCTCCGCACTGGAGATCCTCACCTGGGCCGCCGACACCTTCGGTGAGAGGTTCTGCGTGACCTCCTCGATGGAGGACGCGGTGGTCGCCCACCTCGCCTCGCGGGTCATGCCGGGGGTGGACGTGGTCTTCCTCGACACCGGCTACCACTTCGAGGAGACGATCGGCACCCGTGACGCGGTCGAGGCCGTGATGGACGTCAACCTCCTCACGCTCAGGCCGCGCCGGACGGTCGCCGAGCAGGACGCCGAGTACGGCCCGAGGCTCCACGACCGCGACCCGGACCTGTGCTGCGCCCTGCGCAAGGTCCAGCCGCTGGAAGAGGGCCTGGCCGGCTATGACGCGTGGGCGACGGGTCTGCGCCGTGACGAGTCCCCGACCCGGGCGAACACGCCGGTGGTCGGCTGGGACGAGAAGCGGCGGAAGGTCAAGGTGTCGCCGATCGCCCGCTGGACCCAGGA
>NZ_JBFBDP010000036.1:0-79813 GCF_040701585.1 Streptomyces sp. NPDC093801
CGAAGCCGCCCGCCACCACGATCTTCGCGGAGGTGGTGGAGCGAGCCGCTCCGCCGTTAGAGCTTGCGAAGTCCACTGAGCACCCTTTCGAGCAGCGTAACGTCCGGCGTTCCGCCGGCCTCTCCATTGCCCGGCTGGTGGATCGCCACCATGCCGGCCTCCGCCAGGTCGGCGACGAGGATGCGGGCCACACCGAGCGGCATCGACAGCAGCGCGGAGACCTCCGCGACCGACTTCACCTCGCGGCACAGGGTGCAGATGCGCTGGTGCTCCGGCAGCAGGTTGGACAGGTGCATCGGGTCTGCCGTCGTGCTGACCAGCGCCTCGATGGCGAGCTGGTAGCGCGGCCGGGTCCGGCCGCCGGTCATCGCGTACGGACGCACCAGCGGCTGGTCGCCTTCCGAGTACGAATCTCCGTACGCATCGGGATAGGCGGGGGGCGGGGTCATTGATCCTCCGGGCTGGACAGCAGTGGTCAGCGTGCCGTCTGACGGGGCGGCCGGTGGGGGGGACTTGATGACGGCCTTCGGGGGTACTGGGGTTCCGGGACGCGGTCCCGGTCCTCCCGGCCGGAAGTACCGTCCGGCCGGGAGAGGGGGTGTCAGGTGAGCAGGCTTCCCTGGAGCTCCGCGCGCAGGTCCGGGGTGAGGACGTTGCCGGCGCGGTCGACGAGGAGGGCCATCTCGTAGCCCACGAGGCCGATGTCGCACTCGGGGTGCGCCAGGACGGCCAGCGAGGACCCGTCGGAGACGGACATGAGGAAGAGGAATCCCCGGTCCATCTCCACCACGGTCTGGTTGACGGCGCCGCCCTCGAAGATCCGGGAGGCCCCGGCGGTCAGCGAGGTCAGACCGGAGGCCACGGCCGCCAGCTGGTCGGCGCGGTCGCGGGGGAACCCTTCGGACATGGCCAGAAGGAGTCCGTCGGCGGAGACCACCACGGTGTGGGACACCCCGGGGGTGTTGTCCACGAAGTTGGTGATCAACCAGTTCAGGTTCTGTGCCGCCTGGCTCATCGAGCTCAACTATCGCTCCTGCTGGTAAGTGGGGTCGATGGGGTAACTGCCGGTCGCCGGGCCGGATCCGCCGGCCTGCCGTCCCTGCTGGATACCGCGTCGGAGGTTGGTGAGACGGCCGCGCACGTCGTCCGGGGCGCGCGACACCTGCGGCCCGGCCGGGGCGTCGGCCTGCTGCTGGGCGGTGCCGGCGACGAGGTTGGCCCGCGGCACCCGCCGGGGGAGCCCCGAGGTGGTGATCCCGCCGGCGGCGGGCTGGCGCACGCGCTCGGCCTGCCGCATCAGCTCGTCGTTGGGGGAGGACCGCCAGCTGACCGTCGGCGTGCTGCCGGTGACCGCCGTGGCGGGCTCGGCCGCGGGCTCCTGTCCCCGCTGCGGCAGCGACTGCTGCTGCTGGGGGGCCGGCGCCTGCTGGGGCTGCTGCGGAACGGCCGGCGCCTGTCCGGCGGACGGACCGCCGTTCTGGCCGGACCAGTTCGAGTCCAGCGTATCGAAGATCGGACTGCGCAGTTCACCACCGGGCTGGGCCGGGGCCGGCGGCAGCGCCTCCGGCTGGTACGCCTGCGGGAGCTGCGGGGCCTCGGCACGCGGCGCCGGCATGGGCGCGGGGGCGTAGCCGCCGGGCTGGCGGTCCTGGGGCTGCTGGTCCGCGTACCCGCCGGCACCGGGGCCGCCGGGGCGGGCGAACTGGCCCGTCGAGGACGGGTCCAGGGGGCCGCCCGCCTGCGGGCGCTCGAACTGCCCGGTGGCGGACGGGTCCTGCGGACCGCGGATGTCGGGGCGCTCGAACTGGCCCGTCGTGGAGCCGACCGGCGTGCCGCCGGCGGCCGGCGGGTACGGGGCGTTGAAGTCGGGGCGGGCGAACTCCGCCGTCGAACCGGGGCCGGACAGCTCGTCGTGGCCGCGCGGGGCCTCCTGCCCGGCCTGGCCGGCACCCCAGCTCGTGGCCTGCGGCATCCCGGCGGACGGGCCGCCCCCACCCGGAAGCTCCGGACGGGCCGCGGCGCCGCCCTGCGGCGGAAGCTGCGGACGCCGGCGCTTGACCGGGGCCGCGGGGCCCTGCTGCTGCGGGGCCTGCCCGGGCTGCTGGCCGAAGCCGGGGCCGCCCTGGGGCTGCTGCTGGGGACGCTCGAAGCCGCTGCCCTGGGCCGGGAAGACACCGGGGCCGGAGGCCTGGGGCACGCCCGAGGGACGGGCCTGCGGACCGCTGAAGAGGTTGTTGTCCTGGGCCGGCGGAGCGCCGGCGGGGCCGCCCTGGCCGCGGGTCGGCAGCGGGGCACCGCCGCCGAAGCCGCCCTGGCCCTGGCCCGTGGGGGCGGCCGGGCCGCCCTGCGGACGGGGACCCTGGCCCTGCTGACGCTGCTGCGGACCGCCGGCCGGGCCGCCCTGGCCCGGCAGCGCCGGACGCTGGCCGCCGCCGACCTGGCCGCGCTGCTGGCCCGCGCCCACGGGGGGACGCGCGCCGGCGCCGGGCACCGAGCCCTGGCCGCCGGGAGCACCCTGGCCGCCCTGAGCGCCGCCCTGGCCCGGCATCGGACCCGGCTTCTTGCCGCCCTGGGCGACGTCCACCGGGAGCATGACGAGCGCGGTCGTACCGCCCGAGTCGGAGGGGCGCAGCTGGATGCGGATGCCGTGTCGCAGGGACAGGCGGCCGACCACGAACAGGCCCATGCGGCGGGAGACGGAGACGTCCACGGTCGGCGGCGACGCGAGCCGCTCGTTGATCGCGGCGAGGTCCTCGGGGGACAGGCCGATACCGGTGTCGTGGATCTCGACGAGCACGCGGCCGTCCGGCAGCGCGTGACCGGTGACCTTGACCTTGGTCTGCGGGGAGGAGAACGAGGTGGCGTTCTCCAGCAGCTCGGCGAGCAGGTGCACGAGGTCGTTGACGACGCGGCCGGCGACATCGGTGCCGGGCACCGCCGCCAGTTCGATGCGCTCGTACTGCTCCACCTCGGACGCCGCGGCGCGGAGCACGTCGACGAGCGGGACGGGGCGGGTCCACCGGCGGCCCGGCTCCTCACCCGCGAGGACGAGGAGGTTCTCACCGTTACGCCGCATTCGGGTGGCGAGGTGGTCGAGCTTGAAGAGCGAGGAGAGCTGGTCCGGGTCGGCCTCGCGGGACTCCAGTTCGGAGATGAGCGAGAGCTGACGCTGGATGAGGCCCTGGGAGCGGCGCGAGAGGTTGGTGAACATCGCGTTGACGTTGCCCCGGAGGAGGGCCTGCTCGGCGGCGAGGCGGACGGCCTCGCGGTGCACGTCGTCGAAGGCCGCGGCCACCTGGCCGATCTCGTCGCGGGTGTGCACGCCGACGGACTCCACGGAGGTGTCGACGTCCTGCGGGTCCGACTCCGAGAGCTGCTTGACGAGCTCGGGCAGGCGGTCCTGGGCGACGCGCGTCGCGGTGTCCTGGAGGCGCCGCAGCGAGCGGATCATGGACCGGGCCATGACGAAGGCGCCGACCAGCGAGACGCCGAGGACGAGGAGGATCAGGGCACCGTTGATGATGGCGTCCTGCTGCGACTCGTTCTTGAGCTCGCGGGCCTTCTGCTCCATGTCCTCGAGCAGGGTCAGCTCGATGACCTTCATGGCCTGGAGCTTGGTGTCGTCCGCGTCGTACCAGTCCATCCAGGACCGGTTCTTCTCCTTGAGGAACTGTCCCTGGGTGCTCAGCACGCGGCGGGCGTAGTGGTCGGCGCTGCCGATCTCGGTGTTGCCGTCGCCGAGCGCCGCGAGGAGCTCCTCGGGCTTGCCCTGGTAGACGAGTTCGAAGGTCTTCTTCGCCTGGCTCTCGCCGCGGAGGGCGGAGAGGCCGTAGAGGCGGTCGTTCTCGTCCAGCTTGCCGGGCTTGTCGGAGCTCTCCAGGAGGGAGGCGGCGATGACGGCGCGCTGGATGGAGGCGTACTCCTTGGCGGAGGAGAAGGCGGCCAGGGCGCGGGTGCGCTTGATCATCTCCGGGTTGGAGGTGGCCTGGGCCATGTCCTGCGACAGCGAGAGCAGCGAGACGATCAGGGCGTTGTACTCGGTGACCGTCTGCTGGGCGCCGTTCATGTACGCCTTTTTGCGGATGTCCTCGATGCCCGTGAGCTGGCGGCCGATCTGCAGGATGTTGTTGCGGATCGACTTGAGGGTCTCGTCCTTGTCCTCCGCGCTGTCGACCTTGTCGGTCGCGGCGGCGAAGGCCTTGGCGGCCGCGTCGGTCTGGTCGCGGACACCCTGGACGAGGCTGTTGGCCTTGCCGTCCTTGGTGATCGACATCGGACCGGCCGACTTGTCCCGCTCCTCCTGGAGCATGGCGGCCAGGTTGGTGGCCTGCCGGGTCATCGTCGTCAGGAGCTGCATGTGCTCCAGCTGGGCGATGTCGTTGAGCGAGTCGTTGATGCGGAAGCCACCGAGGGTGGTGGCCGCGACGACGGGCAGGGTCAGCAGCGACACCAGTCGCGTGCTGATGCGCCAGTTCTGCATCGCGAGACGCGAACCCGAACTGGGGGCCTTGGGTATCGCCTCGTCCTGCGGGAGGGGCTCGGCCTTGGCCTTGCCCTTGGTCCGGCCGGCCTTCGGGGCCTTGCCGGACTTCCCGCGGCCCTTGGCCTTCCCCGCGGGGGCGGAGTCGGGCCCCGCCCCTTCGAGTGCCGGGCCGCGGCCCGGGGCGTGCTGGGGCGAGGCGCCACGGTCGGTCCCGCCGAGCGGCTCCTGCTCCGCCGCAGCTTCCCCTCGGCCCTGAAGGGCCTGGGGAGACCCCTTGCCATCCCTCTTGAATCGTCCCTGCACTAGCGTCGCAACCTCTGGACCAGGCGTCCCACCGGATGAGCGGCGGAACGGTGTCGAGTCGTGGGGCACTGACGGCCCCATGGTGGTCGTCGGTGACCGGCGCGTTTCCCTGTCGATGCCACCGCGCTCGGCGCTCTCTTGCGCCACCTGCGCGCCGGCTGATACCCGCGGCGGTCTCGCGAATTCCAGCACAGTGGGGGATCTCCAACAAGGTGCGCGTGTCGCCCCGGCGAGCCGGTCACGGCTTGTGACGGACGAGCTACGCGACGTGGAAGTCCAATGGGGATGAATCGGACTTACGCCAATCAAAGCTCGCGCCTGGCAAGGTGTCCCAGTCGAGATGATCAGGAGCGGAATGCTGCATTCAGTGGCGCAATGTCCGTTTCGGGGGCGCCAGTTGACTGTCAGTTATGTCCGTATTGCCCGCTCACTGGTGAGGAAACTCACATGACTATGGCTGTTACTTACCGGTTCAGTCGGGGATTCGGATGTTTAGCCTTGCCTGTTAAAGGGTTGGCGCCCCATCCGGCGCAGCAGACGACCCGCACCCCACCAGCGAGCCGAGGGCCCGAAACTCCGATGAAGACGACGTCGATGATCCGCAACATAGCCAACCCCCGCCGCACCACCCTCGCGCACCTCACGGACGCCGAGGAGCTGCAGGCGGCCCCGGCCACCCCGGAGCACCGCGTCGAGCTGCCCACCCAGACCGCGAACCCGCGCCGCACCGTCCTCAAGGACGCGCCGGTCGCCGCCGCGCAGCAGTAAAGGAGCGCGAAGCGCCGGCCCCCACCGCGTTAGCCTGGAGTCCGCAGACTCCAGCCAGCGGAAACACAAGAGGGGCAGACGCAGCAGGTGCGCATCGCCAGGTTCTCGATCGACGGCAACGTCGCGTTCGGCGCGGTCGAGGGCAGCACTGCCCCCGGCGCCGAAGGCGAGCTCGTCCTCGACATCATCAAGGGCATCCCGTTCGCGGACTTCGAGCTCTCCGGCACGAAGGTCCCGCTGAGCAAGGTCCGGCTGCTGCCGCCCGTGCTCCCGAACAAGGTCGTGGCCGTCGGCCGCAACTACGCGGAGCACGCGGCGGAGCTCGGCAACGAGCTCCCCGAGGCACCCATCACCTTCTTCAAGCCCTCCACCTCGGTGGTCGGCTCCGGCGACCCGATCGTCTACCCCTCCTTCTCCCAGGACCTCCACCACGAGGCGGAGCTCGCCGTGGTCATCGGCCGCATGTGCCGCGAGGTCCCGAAGGAGCGCGTCAAGGACGTCGTCCTCGGCTACACCTGTGCCAACGACGTCACCGCCCGCGACGTCCAGCAGCGGGAGAAGCAGTGGGCCCGGGCCAAGGGCTTCGACAGCGCCTGCCCCCTCGGCCCCTGGATCGAGACCGACCTGGACCCGTCCGACCTGACGGTCCAGTGCACCGTCAACGGCGAACAGCGCCAGCTCGGCCGCACCAGCGACATGGTCCGCTCCGTCGAGGACCTGGTCGTGCACATCAGCGAGGCCATGACGCTGCTCCCGGGCGACGTCATCCTCACGGGGACCCCGGCCGGAGTCGGCCCCCTCAACGTCGGCGACGAGGTCGCCGTCACCATCGAAGGCATCGGCACTCTCACCAACAGGGTGATCAAGCGTGGCTAACGCGAACGTCCGCGTACGTTTCTGTCCCTCCCCGACCGGCAACCCCCACGTGGGCCTGGTCCGCACCGCCCTCTTCAACTGGGCGTTCGCCCGCCACCACGGCGGTACGTTCGTCTTCCGCATCGAGGACACCGACGCGGCCCGCGACTCCGAGGAGTCGTACGTCCAGCTGCTCGACTCGCTGCGCTGGCTCGGCTTCACCTGGGACGAGGGTCCCGAGGTCGGCGGCCCGCACGCCCCGTACCGGCAGTCCGAGCGGATGGACATCTACAAGGACGTCGCGCAGAAGCTCCAGGACGGCGGCTACGCCTACCACTGCTACTGCACCACCGAGGAGCTCGACACCCGCCGCGACGCCGCCCGCGCCGCCGGCAGGCCCTCCGGCTACGACGGCCACTGCCGCGAGCTGACCTCCGAGCAGGTCGCCGCCTACGAGGCCGAGGGCCGCACCTCCATCGTCCGCTTCCGGATGCCCGACGAGACCATCACCTTCACGGACCTGGTCCGCGGCGAGCTCTCCTTCACCCCGGAGAACGTGCCGGACTTCGGCATCGTCCGCGCGAACGGCGCCCCGCTCTACACGCTGGTCAACCCGGTCGACGACGCGCTGATGGAGATCACCCACGTCCTGCGCGGCGAGGACCTGCTCTCCTCCACCCCCCGCCAGATCGCCCTCTACAAGGCGCTGATCGAGCTGGGCGTCGCCAAGGACACCCCGCAGTTCGGCCACCTGCCGTACGTGATGGGCGAGGGCAACAAGAAGCTCTCCAAGCGCGACCCCGAGTCCTCGCTCAACCTCTACCGCGAGCGCGGCTTCCTCCCCGAGGGCCTGCTGAACTACCTCTCGCTCCTCGGCTGGTCCTTCTCCAAGGACCAGGACATCTTCTCGATCGAGGAGATGGTGGCGAAGTTCGACATCGACGGCGTCAACGCCAACCCGGCGCGCTTCGACCTCAAGAAGGCCGAGGCGATCAACGCCGACCACATCCGCCGGCTGGACCCGAAGGCCTTCGCGGACGCCTGCGCCCCGTGGCTGCGGGCCCCGCACGCCAACTGGGCGCCCGAGGACTTCGACGCCGCCGCCTGGGACCGGATCGCCCCGCACGCCCAGACCCGCGTGACCGTCCTCTCGGACATCACCGCCAACGTGGACTTCCTCTTCCTCAAGGAGCCCGTCGAGGACCAGGCGTCCTGGGACAAGGCCATGAAGGGCGAGCCCGCGGCCCTCCTGACCACGGCCCGGGAGAACCTCCTCGCCGCCGACTGGGCGGACCCGGAGTCCCTCAAGCAGGCCGTCCTGACCGCAGGCGAGGCCCACGGCCTCAAGCTCGGCAAGGCCCAGGCGCCGGTCCGCGTGGCCGTCACCGGCCGCACCGTCGGCCTGCCGCTGTTCGAGTCCCTGGAGATCCTGGGCAAGGAGCGCTCGATCGCGCGCATCGACGCGGCCCTGGCGAAGCTCGCCGCCTGACCCGCGCCCTTCCGAAGGGGCGGCAGCCGACCCGGCTGCCGCCCCTTCGGCGTTCCCGCGCGCCCGCCGGGAGGGGCGCGCGGTGAGAACGCTCACACCGTCCGGCGCCCGCCGCCCGCACCGCGCGCGACCGCGCGTGTGACGCGGCCCACCCGGCGGGAGCGCCGGCCCGCCGCGCGGCCCGCCGGGGTGTGACGCGGCCCACGGCGCGGCCGGGTTTCCCGTCCCGCCCCCGCGCGCCCCCGCCCGGGCGTAGGCTCGCCGGTATGCCGATCCGCGCCGTGCTGTGGGACATCGACGACACCCTCTTCGACTACACGGGGGCCGATGCGGCCGGGCTGGCCCAGCACCTGCGGGACGAGGGCCTCGGGGAGCGCCACGGAACCCCCGCCGAGGCCCTGGCCGAGTGGCGGCGGGTCACGGAACTGCACTGGGCGCGCTTCGCCGCCGGCGAGGTCACCTTCCGGGGCCAGCGCCAGGACCGGGTGCGGGACTTCCTGGGCCGGCCCGACCTGGGCGACGACGAGGCCGACGCCTGGTTCGACCGCTACGTCGCCCACTACCAGGCCGCCTGGGCCCTCTTCCCGGACGTCCTGCCCGCCCTGGACGCCCTCGCCGGCCGCTACCGGCACGGCGTGCTCTCCAATTCCTCCGAGGCCAACCAGGACCCCAAGCTGCGCCACCTGGGCCTGCGCGACCGCTTCGAGGTGCTGGTGTGCGCGGCCGAGCTCGGGGTCAGCAAGCCCGACGCCGCGGCCTTCCTCGCCGCCTGCGGAGCGCTCGGGCTGCGCCCGGCCGAGGTGGCGTACGTGGGGGACCAGCCGGAGATCGACGCGCGCGGCGCGCGCGACGCGGGACTGACCGCCGTCTGGCTCGACCGGGACGGCGGACGGGGGCCCGGACCCGCGGGCGTCCACCGGATCGAGGGGCTCGTAGCTCTCCCCGCGCTGCTGGCCGCTGATACCCGTTTTGGAGCACGGTCAGGCATCCGGTAATGTTCTTTCTGCGCCGGGGAGACGGGCCGAAAGGCCGGAAACCGGAGGCGCTAACCAAACGAAAGGCCCCCAGGGGCTTGAAGTTCGGTGGGCTATAGTGTAATTGGCAACACGAGGGTTTCTGGTTCCCTTATTCTAGGTTCGAGTCCTGGTAGCCCAGCGCAGTGCAGCAGTAACGCAGTGCTTTGCCCCCGTTGTGTAGCGGCCTAGCACGCCGCCCTCTCAAGGCGGTAGCGCCGGTTCGAATCCGGTCGGGGGTACAGATCCTTCCCGCAGGATCTCCAGGGTCGCTCCCGGAGGTTTTGATGCAGGATCGCTAGGGCCCCCGTTGTGTAGCGGCCTAGCACGCCGCCCTCTCAAGGCGGTAGCGCCGGTTCGAATCCGGTCGGGGGTACCAAGGTCTGGCAGGTCTAGACCATTGGGCTATAGTGTAATTGGCAACACGAGGGTTTCTGGTTCCCTTATTCTAGGTTCGAGTCCTGGTAGCCCAGCGCAGTACCGCAGTAAAGCTAGCCCCCGTTGTGTAGCGGCCTAGCACGCCGCCCTCTCAAGGCGGTAGCGCCGGTTCGAATCCGGTCGGGGGTACATGAGGGAGAGGCCCTCCGCGATCATCGCGGAGGGCCTCTTCGCCGTTCCCGGGCGGGTCGCGCCGGAAGGCCGCCGGTCCCGGGGACAAGTGTGGGCCCGGGGGCGCGAGTTCGGACGTGTGCGGCGTCGTACGCGCCCCCGGGCCCGGGGGTGGGGGTGGGAACGGGCGGGGTCAGCCGGAGCGGCGCAGGGCCTCCGTCAGGCGGGCGGCCGCGTCGATGACGGCCTGGGCGTGCATGCGCCCCGGGTGCCGGGTCAGGCGCTCGATCGGGCCCGAGACCGACACGGAGGCCACCACGCGGTTCGAGGGGCCGCGCACCGGCGCCGAGACGGACGCCACGCCGGGCTCCCGCTCGCCGATCGACTGGGCCCAGCCGCGGCGCCGTACGCCCGACAGGGCCGTCGCCGTGAAGCGCGCGCCCTGCAGCCCGCGGTGGAGCCGCTCGGGCTCCTCCCAGGCCATCAGGATCTGCGCCGCCGATCCGGCCTTCATCGGGAGCGTGGAGCCCACCGGGACGGTGTCCCGCAGGCCCGACAGCCGCTCGGCGGCCGCCACGCAGATGCGCATGTCGCCCTGACGGCGGTAGAGCTGCGCGCTCTCGCCCGTCACGTCACGGAGGTGCGTGAGCACCGGTCCCGCCGTGGCCAGCAGGCGGTCCTCGCCGGCCGCGGCGGCGAGCTCCGCCAGCCGCGGGCCGAGGATGAACCGGCCCTGCATGTCCCTCGCCACCATCCGGTGGTGTTCCAGTGCCACGGCAAGGCGATGTGCCGTGGGTCGTGCGAGCCCTGTCGCCGCGACCAGCCCGGCGAGGGTGGCCGGACCGGACTCCAGTGCGCTCAATACCAGAGCTGCCTTGTCGAGAACGCCGACGCCGCTAGAGTTGTCCATGAAACGATATTCACGTCTCACACTGTGAAACGCAAGTTCAAATTTTCCAAGAACGAGCGAGTCTGTATGTGCGGGTCCACGAACCACTGGGTCCGAGCCGCCGTTCCGCACGTGGGGTAGCGGGGCGGTCAGGCGCACCAGATCTCTAAGAAGCGCCGGCCCAACCGGCCGGCCGGAGGGAAAGAGCGATGGGTAGGACACTCGCGGAGAAGGTCTGGGACGACCATGTCGTCCGGCGCGCCGAGGGCGAGCCCGATCTCCTCTTCATTGATCTCCACCTGCTGCACGAGGTGACCAGCCCGCAGGCCTTCGACGGCCTGCGGCAGGCCGGCCGCAAGGTCCGGCGACTGGACCTCACCATCGCCACCGAGGACCACAACACCCCCACCCTCGACATCGACAAGCCGATCGCGGACCCGGTCTCCCGGGCCCAGCTGGAGACGCTGCGCAAGAACTGCGCCGAGTTCGGTGTCCGCCTGCACTCGCTGGGCGATGTCGAGCAGGGTGTCGTGCACGTGGTGGGTCCCCAGCTGGGCCTGACCCAGCCGGGCACCACCGTGGTCTGCGGTGACTCCCACACCTCCACGCACGGCGCCTTCGGCGCGCTGGCCTTCGGCATCGGCACCAGCCAGGTCGAGCACGTGCTGGCCACCCAGACGCTGCCGCTGGCCCGCCCGAAGACGATGGCGATCACCGTCACCGGCGAGCTGGCCGAGGGCGTCACCGCCAAGGACCTGATCCTGGCGATCATCGCCAAGATCGGCACCGGCGGCGGCCAGGGCTACGTCCTGGAGTACCGCGGCGAGGCCGTCGAGAAGCTCTCGATGGAAGCCCGCATGACCATCTGCAACATGTCGATCGAGGCCGGCGCCCGCGCGGGCATGATCGCCCCCGACCAGACCACCTTCGACTACCTGGAGGGCCGCGACCACGCCCCGACGGGCGAGGACTGGGACGCGGCGGTCGCCTACTGGAAGACCCTGCGCACCGACGACGACGCCGTCTTCGACGCCGAGGTCGTCATCGACGGCTCCGCGCTCTCCCCGTTCGTCACCTGGGGCACCAACCCGGGCCAGGGCGCGCCCCTGTCGGCGAGCGTCCCCGACCCGGCTTCGTACGAGGACGCTTCGGAGCGCCTCGCCGCCGAAAAGGCCCTGGAGTACATGGGGTTGACGGCCGGGCAGCCGCTGCGCGAGATCAGGGTCGACACCGTCTTCGTAGGTTCCTGCACGAACGGCCGCATCGAGGACCTGCGCGCCGTCGCCGGCATCATCGGGGGCCGCAAAGTGGCCGACGGCGTACGGATGCTGGTCGTCCCGGGCTCCGTCCGGGTCGCCCTCCAGGCCGTCGAGGAGGGCCTGGACAAGGTCTTCAAGGACGCCGGCGCCGAATGGCGGCACGCGGGCTGCTCCATGTGCCTGGGCATGAACCCCGACCAACTGGCCCCCGGTGAGCGTTCCGCGTCCACCTCCAACCGCAACTTCGAGGGCCGGCAGGGCAAGGGCGGGCGGACCCACCTGGTCTCCC
Source organism: Streptomyces sp. NPDC093801 (assembly GCF_040701585.1). Taxonomy (NCBI): domain Bacteria; kingdom Bacillati; phylum Actinomycetota; class Actinomycetes; order Kitasatosporales; family Streptomycetaceae; genus Streptomyces; species Streptomyces sp. NPDC093801. The sequence continues at coordinate 11,898 of NZ_JBFBDP010000036.1, forward strand.
CGCAGGTGGCCGCCGCCACCGCGGTGCTGGGCCACCTGGCCTCGCCCGCCGACCTGTCCGACGCCAACGCCACCGCCGGAGTCTGAGCCATGGAAGCCTTCACCACCCACACCGGCCGTGCCGTCCCGCTGCGCCGCAGCAACGTCGACACCGACCAGATCATCCCGGCCCACTGGCTGAAGAAGATCACCCGTGACGGGTTCGAGGACGGGCTCTTCGAGGCCTGGCGCAAGGACCCGGAGTTCGTCACCAACCGCCCCGAGCGCGCCGGTGCGACCGTGCTGGTCGCCGGCCCCGACTTCGGTACCGGCTCCTCCCGCGAGCACGCCGTCTGGGCCCTGCAGAACTTCGGGTTCAAGACCGTCATCTCCTCCCGCTTCGCCGACATCTTCCGCGGCAACTCGCTGAAGAACGGTCTGCTGACCGTCGTCCTGCCGCAGGAGACCGTCGACCGGCTGTGGGAGATCACCGAGGCCGACCCGAGCGCCGAGATCACCGTCGACCTGGTCGACCGGAAGGTCCGAGCCGAGGGCGTCGAGGCGGAGTTCGAACTCGACGACAACGCGCGCTGGCGTCTGCTGGAAGGACTGGACGACATCTCGCTCACCCTTCAGAACGAAGCCGACATCGACGCCTACGAAAGCACCCGCCCGGCCTTCAAGCCGCGTACGATTCGCGCCTGATTCCTGCCTGATCAGCGATTATTCGCCTTCGGGTGATCACATCGGCAACACTGTGCCCCCCGCCTTCCGGCGGGGGGCACAGCCGTATGTTGAGGCCCCGTGAGGCGACAACTCGCCCCAGATGGCACAATCTGTGCATGGAACGCGACAGTCAACTCGAGCTCTACGAACTCGTCGCGGACCGGTTGAAAGAAGCACACACCAGGGTGCGCGCACTGCAAGTCCCGGAGGGCGTAAGGATGGCGCTGTCCCGGAAGCTGTTGGTCGTCACTGCCGCGTCGAAGCATGATCTCGCCGATGCGGCAAGGCGCCTGGACAGGTTGATGAAGGACCTCGACGAGGGTCGATTCCCTGAAGGCGACTGATGCGAAGGAACTCCGTAACGGCTCACAGCGTTGCGGCACTAGGGTGATTAGCCCGTTTCGTGTTTGATTTGCGGTATATATCCGCCTAACGTGCGAAATAAGCTTGAACACATTCGTTCTGGCGAGGTCTCCGAAGGGGAAGACGTGAACAAGGCGCAGCTCGTAGAAGCGATTGCCGACAAGCTGGGCGGCCGCCAGCAGGCCGCGGACGCCGTCGACGCGGTACTGGACGCGATGGTCCGCGCGGTCGTCGCGGGCGACCGGGTCTCGGTCACGGGCTTCGGCTCGTTCGAGAAGGTGGACCGTCCGGCCCGCTACGCCCGCAACCCGCAGACGGGTGAGCGCGTCCGGGTCAAGAAGACCTCCGTTCCCCGCTTCCGCGCGGGTCAGGGCTTCAAGGACCTGGTCAGCGGCACCAAGAAGCTCCCCAAGGGCGACGAGGTGGCCGTGAAGAAGGCCCCGAAGGGCAGCCTCTCGGGCGGTGCCTCGGCCACGGTCAAGAAGGCCGCCGCGAAGAAGGCCACCACGGCCAAGAAGGCCGCCGCCAAGACCACGGCCACCAAGGCCGCGGCGAAGAAGACCACGGCCAAGAAGGCCACCGCGACGGTCAAGAAGACGGCCGCGAAGACCACGGTCGCGAAGAAGGCCACGGCCACCGCCAAGAAGGCGGCCCCGGTGAAGAAGACGACGGCGGCGGCGGCCAAGAAGACCACCGCCACCGCGAAGAAGACCGCCCCGGCGGCCAAGAAGGCCACCGCGACGAAGGCGCCCGCCAAGAAGACGACGACGCGCAAGGCCACCGCGAAGAAGACCACCGCCCGCAAGAAGTAGGGGCACGAGTCACACACGCCGGGCCGGCTTCCCCCCGGGGGAAGCCGGCCCGCGGTGCGTTCCTTCGCAGGCCGCGGGGGCGGGCGGTGCCGCCGGGGCTAGAACGTCTGCAGGGTGACCAGGGTGATCCGCAGGCCGGCGCCCTCGCCGTCCGTCTCGATGCGCACCCGCTGTCCGGGCCGCAGCATCAGCAGGCCCCCCGCGTCGAAGGCCTCGGCCCCGAAGGGCACCGGGGTGCCGTCGTCCAGCAGCACGCTGCCACTGCGGGTCTGGGAGTCGTACGTGTACGCGGTCGCCTGCATGAGCGCACTGTATCGGGCCGTGTGCCGGCCCACGCCGAGGGAGAGGGCCCTGCGCAGGTCCGGCCCCGTGTCCACGTCCCGGCGCACGCTCTCGACGTCCTCCAGGGCTATTTCCACCGCCCCCGAGGCGGAATGCCGGGCCCGGGACGGGCCGCCGAACGCCGGTGCCAATTCCACGTCCGGACCGGCGGAAAGGAGGGTCGTCCCGATTCCCGCCGCATCCGCCAGAAATGCCCGTGGAAATGCGGAGGCGATATCGAGCACACGTAGCAATTCCGGAGGGCGCAGTGCGGGCAGGTCCGCGTTCATCGCGGCCAGCCGTGCTCCCGGCCGCCCGGCGCGCACGGCCCGCGCGCCGTGGTCCAGCGCGGCGTTGAGCCCCGCGCCCGGGGCGTCCGGCACGATCCGCGCCCCCAGCCGGGCCAGCTCCGCGCCCGCCTCGGCGTCGTCCGTGACGACCACCACATCCGCGACCGAGGCGCAGGCCAGCGCCCCCGCCACCGTGTCCTGCGCGAAGGCCAGGGCCAGTCCCGGACGGGACGCGCCCACGGCGTCCGCCAGCCGGCTCTTGGCCAGCGCCAGGGGCTTCAGCGGGACCACCAGGCTCCAGACGGCGTTCGTGGCGGGCTCCTTCGCTCCGGTGCGCGGCCGCACCCGCCCCGGCCACGGGCGGGTCACGGCCCGGTCATCAGTCGGCCCATTGTCGCCTCAGACCGCATCGAGGGGGGCCCGGCGGTCCGGGCGGGGCGTACGGTGTTCTCGACAGAGACCGGACCCGGGGCGACACTTGTCCGGCCCATGAGGTGCCGAGCTCCCCCAGCCGCTGCTGGGAGGTGCCCCACGCCCCGGTCCTAGAGGAAGGTGCTCCGAGTGTCCCGCCGCAGAATCGGCTTCTGGTACCGCCTGGCGGCGGTCATCGCAAAACCGCCGCTGGTGGTGCTCTTCAAGCGGGACTGGCGGGGAATGGAGCACATTCCGGCCGACGGCGGCTTTATCACCGCCGTCAATCACAACTCGTATCTGGACCCGCTGTCCTACGCGCACTTCCAGTACAACACCGGCCGGGTGCCCCGTTTGCTGGCCAAGGCCGGACTCTTCAAGGTGCCTTTCGTCGGCGCGATCCTGCGCGGATCGGGACAGATCCCGGTCTACCGCGAGACCACCAACGCCCTGGACGCATTCCGGGCCGCCGTGGACGCCGTCGAGCGCGGCGAATGCGTCGCCTTTTACCCCGAGGGCACCCTCACCCGGGACCCGGAGATGTGGCCGATGGCCGGCAAGACCGGTGTGGCCCGCGTGGCGCTGATCACCAAGGCCCCGGTCATCCCGGTGGCCCAGTGGGGCGCCAACCTCGTGATGCCGCCGTACGCCAAGGAGAACAAGGTCCGCCTGTTCCCCCGCAAGACCCTCCGGGTGCTCGCGGGGCCGCCCGTGGACCTCTCCGCGTACTACGGCCAGGAACCCACGCCCGAGGTCCTCAAGGGAGCCACCGAGGCCATCATGGCCGACATCACGAAGCTGCTGGAGGAGCTCCGCGGCGAGCGGGCCCCCGACCAGCCGTACGACCACCGCAAGGCCCGCGCCCAGCAGCGGCGCGACGCCCGGGGGGAGGGTTCCAAGTGACGCGTCCCGTCAAGGCAGCCGTGTTCTCGGCGGGCTCCTGGGGCACCGCCTTCGGCATGGTGCTCGCCGACGCCGGCTGCGAGGTCACCCTGTGGGCCCGCCGCCCGGAGGTCGCCGAGGCCATCAACACCGGCCGCACCAACCCGGACTACTTCCCCGGCGTGGAGCTCCCGGCGAACCTGCGCGCCACCACCGACCCGGCCGAGGCCGCCCGCGGCGCGGACTTCACGGTGCTGTCCGTGCCCTCCCAGACCCTGCGCGGCAACCTCGCGGAATGGGCCCCGCTGCTGGAGCCCGACACGGTGCTCGTCTCCCTGATGAAGGGCATCGAACTGGGCACCGCCAAGCGGATGAGCGAGGTCATCGAGGAGGTGGCCAAGGTCCCCGCCGAGCGCGTCGCCGTCGTCAGCGGCCCCAACCTGGCCCGCGAGATCGTCGCCCGCCAGCCCGCCGCCTCCGTCGTGGCCTGCGTGGACGGGGCCGTGGCCCAGCGCCTCCAGGCCGCCTGCCACACCGCGTACTTCCGCCCGTACACCAGCACCGACGTCATCGGCTGCGAGCTCGGCGGCGCCGTCAAGAACGTCATCGGCCTCGCCGTGGGCATCGCCGACGGGATGGGCCTGGGCGACAACACCAAGGGCTCGCTCATCACCCGCGGCCTCGCCGAAGCCACCCGCCTGGGCCTGGCGATGGGCGCCGACCCGCTCACCTTCTCCGGCCTGGCGGGCCTCGGCGACCTCGTCGCCACCTGCTCCTCGCCGCTCTCCCGGAACCACACCTTCGGCACCAACCTGGGCCGGGGGATGACCCTGGAGGAGACCATCGCGGTCACCCGGCAGACCGCCGAAGGGGTCAAGTCCTGCCAGTCGGTGGCCGATCTGGCCCGCCGCCACGGGGTCGACATGCCGATCACCGACACGGTCGTCGACATCGTCCACCACGGCAAGCCCACGCTGGTCGCACTGAAGGAGCTCATGGGCCGCAGCGCCAAACCGGAACGCCACTGACACCTTTCCGGACGCTTGAGCGGGTACTCTCGTGGCGATATGAGCAGCGAGAACCTCCCCCAGACCCCTGAGCAGCAGGGCCGCAAGCCCCGCGTGGCCGTCGTGTTCGGCGGCCGCAGCTCGGAACACGCCATCTCGGTCGTCACCGCGGGCGCTGTGCTGCGCTCCATCGACCGCTCCAAGTACGAGGTGCTGCCCATCGGCATCACCACGGACGGCCGGTGGGCCCTGACCGCCGACGCACCCGAGCGCATGGCCATCGCCGACCGCCGGCTCCCCGACGTGGAGTCGCTGGCGGAGTCCCCGGACGGCACCGTCGTGCTGCCCGTGGACCCCGCCAGCCGCGAGGTCGTCTACACCGAGCCCGGCAGCGTCCCCAAGGCGCTGGGCGAGGTCGACGTCGTCTTCCCCGTGCTCCACGGCCCCTACGGCGAGGACGGCACCCTCCAGGGCCTCCTGGAGCTCTCCGGGATCCCCTACGTCGGCTGCGGCGTCCTCTCCTCGGCCGTCGGCCAGGACAAGGACTACATGAAGCGGGTGTTCACCTCCTTCGGGCTGAACGTCGGCCCGTACGTGACCATCCGCCCCCGCGAGTGGGAGGCCGACCAGGACGCGGCGACGGCCAAGGTCCTGGACTTCGCCGCCGAGCACGGCTGGCCGCTGTTCATCAAGCCCGCCCGCGCCGGCTCCTCCATCGGCATCACCAAGGTCGACGACGCCTCGGGCCTCGACGCGGCGATCCGCGAGGCCCGCCGCCACGACCCGAAGGTCATCGTGGAGGCGCTGCTGCGCGGCCGCGAGATCGAGTGCGGCGTCCTGGAGTTCGAGGACGGGCCGCGCGCCAGCGCGCCCGCGGAGATCCCGCCGGTCTCCAGCCACGACTTCTACGACTTCGAGGCGAAGTACATCGACTCCGCCGCCGGGATCGTGCCCGCCCCGCTCACCCCGGAGCAGACCGCCGAGGTGCAGCGGCTCGCCGTCGAGGCCTTCGAGGCCGCGTCCTGCGAGGGCCTGGTCCGCGCCGACTTCTTCCTCACCGAGGACGGCACCTTCGTCATCAACGAGATCAACACCCTGCCGGGGTTCACGCCGATCTCGATGTACCCGCGCATGTGGCAGGAGTCGGGCATCGAGTACCCGGAGCTGGTGGACCGCCTGATCCAGGCCGCCCTGCGCCGCTCCACCGGCCTGCGCTAGGGGCGCCCGGCCCCGAACAGCCGACCGCCCGCCGGGAGGCCCCCCACCGAGGGGCACGCCGGCGGGCGGCGGTGTGCGCGGGGGAGGGGCGGCTCAGTACGACGAGATCCCGACGGGGACGGTCTTGGCCACGGCGGCGGACAGGTCCACGAGCATGCCGGCGTCCGTGGCATGCTCCTTGTCGATCCAGACCTCCGTGTAGGCGAGCCGTGACCCGGTGGTGAACTTCAGACCGCCGTCGGCCGGCCGTTCCACCAGCCAGCCGACGCCGTTCACCTCCACTCCGTCCGCCTTCGGATCGGCCATCTTGGCGGGCTTGGGGATGCCGCACCGCAGTACGATCGCCGAGCCGCCCCACGCGGCGGTCAGGTCCGACTGCGGTTCGGTCCGGCTCCGGTCCAGCCCGGACACCTTCTCCGGGAGCACCTCGTGCAGCGCCGCACAGAGCCCCGCCACGTCGGCGGGCGGCCCGGGGGGCGGTGTCACCCGGGCCTCGGAGGCGCCGGGGGCACAGCCCGCCAGGGCCGCGACCGCCGACAGGACGGGCAGGGCCAGCAGACGCAGGGGCCGGTGGTGCGAAGACATCACCGGCCAAGAGTAGACGGGGGCTACAGATGGACCACGGGGCAGGTCAGGGTGCGGGTGATCCCCTCCACCTGCTGCACCTTGGCGACCACCATGCGGCCGAGATCGTCGACGGTGTCGGCCTGGGCCCGCACGATGACGTCGTACGGCCCCGTCACGTCCTCGGCCTGGATCACCCCCGCGATGTTCCCGATGGACTCGGCGACGACCGACGCCTTGCCCACCTCGGTCTGGATGAGGATGTACGCCTGTACCACGGAACCTCCAGGGCGGCCACGAGGATCATTTCCCCTAACCTTCGGGTGGGCCCGACAGAATCGGAAGGGCCGGGGGAAGAAGGGACGCCACGGTACCGCGTCGCCGGGTGCCACGGGGAGACCCGCAGACCAGGCGCCACGCACAGCGGGGCGTACGCAGACCAGAAGTTGACGTATCTGTTGACGGTACCCAGAGCTGTGACGGCTCGCGACCGCAAGCGGACTTGCCAAGAAGGGGCACAGCGATGAAGGGCACTGTGGGCGAGCTGGGGGAATTCGGGCTCATCAGGGAGCTCACCTCACGGCTCACCACCACCCCGGCGGTCCGGCTCGGACCGGGCGACGACGCCGCGGTCGTGTCGGCCCCCGACCGGCGGGTCGTGGCCAGCACGGACATCCTGCTGGAAGGCAGGCACTTCCGGCGCGACTGGTCCACCGCCTACGACGTCGGCCGCAAGGCCGCCGCCCAGAACCTGGCCGACATCGCCGCCATGGGCGCGGTGCCGACCGCCCTCCTCCTGGGCCTCGTGGTCCCGGCGGAGCTGCCGGTCACCTGGCCCACCGAGCTGATGGACGGCATCCGCGACGAGTGCCAGGTCGCCGGCGCGGCCGTGGTCGGCGGCGACGTCGTCCGCGGGGACACCATCACCGTCTCCATCACCGCCCTCGGCGACCTGCGCAACCACGAGCCCGTCCTGCGCTCCGGCGCCCGGCCCGGCGACGTCGTGGCCGTCACGGGCTGGCTCGGCTGGTCCGCGGCCGGCTACGCGGTGCTCTCGCGCGGCTTCCGCTCCCCGCGGGCGTTCGTCGAGGCGCACCGGCGCCCCGAGCCGCCGTACCACGCGGGCCCGGCGGCAGCCGGACTCGGCGCCACCGCCATGACCGACGTCAGCGACGGCCTGATCGCCGACCTCGGGCACATCGCCGAGGCCAGCCACGTCCGGATCGACCTGCGCTCGGGCGCCGTGGACATCCCGACCCAGATGCACGACATCGGCCAGGCCGTCGGCGTGGACCCGCTCCAGTGGGTGCTCACCGGGGGAGAGGACCACGCCATCGTGGCCACCTTCCCGCCCGACGTGAAGCTCCCGGCCCGCTGGAAGGTCATCGGGGAGGTCCAGCACCGCTCCGCGCTGCCCCAGGTGACCGTGGACGGCGCCCCCTGGACCAGCACCGGCGGCTGGGACCACTTCGGGGCCGACCCGGTCGAGGGCGAGACCCCGTGAGCGGGCACCCCCCGCTGTGCCTGACCGTCGCCGGGTCCGACTCCGGCGGCGGCGCGGGCATCCAGGCCGACCTCAAGACCATGCTCGCCCTGGGCGTGCACGGCATGAGCGTCGTCACCGCCGTGACCGCCCAGAACTCGCTCGGTGTGAAGGGGGCCTGGGAGCTTCCGGCCGAGGCCGTCAGGGCCCAGTACCGGGCCGTCGTCGACGACATCGGGGTCCAGGCCGTCAAGACCGGGATGCTCTCCTCCGCCGTCCTCGTGGAGACCGTCGCGGAGCTGCTGGCCGACACCGACGCCCCGGTGGTGGTGGATCCCGTGGGCGTCTCCAAGCACGGGGACGCCCTGCTCGCGGCCTCCGCGCTGGACGCCGTCCGCGGGGTGCTGCTGCCCCGGGCCACGGTCGCCACGCCCAACCTCGACGAGGTGGCGCAGCTGACCGGGGTGGCCGTCGAGGACGAGGACGGCATGCGGCGTGCCGCCGGCGCGGTCCTCGGCTTCGGACCCCGCTGGGCGCTGATCAAGGGCGGCCACCTCGCCGCCCACGGCGGGGAGGCCGTTGACCTGCTCACCGACGGCTCGGAGGAGCTGTGGCTGCGGGCGCCCCGCTACGACAACCGGCACACCCACGGCACCGGCTGCACCCTCGCCAGCGCGATCGCGGCCGGCCTGGCCAAGGGCCTGCCCGTGCCGGAGGCCGTCACGGCCGCCAAGGAGTACGTCACCGGCGCCATCGCCGCCGGATTCGCGCTCGGCGGCGGCATCGGCCCGGTGGACCACGCCTGGCGGTGGCGCTGAAGCCGTCAGGACCTGGCCTTGACGTCAAGGCCAGCTCCTCGGCCGTCCCCGGACAAGGCAAAAGGCCGGCCCACCAGAGGTGGACCGGCCTTCTTGGCAACCGGAAAGGGCTGCGCTACGACGACGGGAGGCGTCAGCGCGAGACCTTGCCGGCCTTGATGCACGAGGTGCAGGCGTTGAGGCGCTTCGGCGTCCCATTGACCACGGCACGGACGCGCTGGATGTTCGGGTTCCAGCGACGCGAGGTGCGGCGGTGCGAGTGGGAGATGTTGTTGCCGAAGCTCGGCCCCTTGGCGCAAACGTCGCAGTTGGCAGCCACAGGTCACTCCAAGACTTCAGATGCAATTACGGTGGGATCCGGCACACCGGAATCAGAGATCTGAAGTGGCTTGCCGGACGAATGACCCGACTCTCGACGGGCAACCTGAGCAGCATACAACGACTGCTTGGGTCCGAGAAAACTACCATGACGGGGCCCGGCTCCGCCCCGGGGTCCCGGGCCGGCGGCCGTCCTTCGTTACCCTGCGGTGAACCCTGGCCCGCACAAGGAGGAACGCCCGGTGGCGCACGAGCCCGAGCCGCACACCCTCGACGCCGAAGCGGTGCGCACCTGGAGCTCCCTGGCCCTGGCCGCACTGGGCCGGGCCCGCACGGACATCGACGCGATCAACGTCTACCCCGTCGCGGACGCCGACACCGGCACCAACCTCTACCTGACGGCCGAATCCGCCGACCGCGCCCTGACCGAGGCCCTCGCCCGGACCGCCCCCGGCGTGACCGAAGGCACAGCCGCGGCCTCCCTCCCCGAAGCCGTACGGGCCTACGCGCACGGCGCGCTCATAGGCGCCCGGGGCAACTCCGGGACGATCCTCGCCCAGCTGCTGCGCGGGGTCGCCGACGTGCTCGGCGCGGACCCGGCGGGACGCGCCCCCGGCCCGCTGCTGGCCCAGGCCCTCGCCCGGGCGGCCGAGGAGGCCTACCAGGCCGTCGCGCACCCCGTCGAGGGGACGATGCTCACCGTCGCCGGGGCCGCGGCCCGGGCCGCGCAGGCCGTCCCCGGGACCGCCGCCGAGGTGGCCCGCGCCGCCTACGAGGGAGCCCGCGCGGCCCTCGCCGAGACCCCCGGGCAACTGGCCGCCCTCGGCCGGGCCGGGGTGGTCGACGCGGGGGGCTGCGGGCTGGTCGCCGTACTCGGGGCGCTCTGGCAGGCGCTCTCCGGCCAGGAGCCCGGGCCCGTGCCGGTCCCGGTGCCGGCCGTACCCGTGGAACGGGTCCCGGAACCCTGCGCCCAGGAGGAGGGCGGGCCCGCCTACGAGGTGATCTACCTGCTGGAGGCCGCCGAGGAGGCCGTCGACCGGCTGCGCGCCGCCCTCGACGGGCTCGGCGACTCGCTCGTGGTGGTCGGCGGCGACGGGCTCTGGAACGTCCACGTGCACGTCGACGACCCCGGCGCGGCCGTCGAGACCGGGGTGGAAGCCGGCCGGCCGTACCGGATCCGCATCACCCACTTCGGCGACGAACGCCGCCGCGCCAGCGCCCCGCGCGTCCAGCGGGCCGTGGTCGCCGTGGTGCACGGCGAGGGGCTGGCCGCGCTGTGCGCGGAGGCGGGCGCGACCACCGTGCCCGCCCGCCCCGGCGAGCCGCCCGCCGTCGCCGACCTGATCGACGCCGTGCGCCGGGCACACGCCCGCGAGGTGGTCCTGCTGACCTGCGGCGCCGAGCACCGCGAGGCCGCCGGCGCCGTCGCCGGGCAGGCCCGCGCCGACGGCGTGCGGGTGGCCGTGATCCCCACCCGGTCCGCCGTCCAGGGCCTCGCCGCGCTCGCCGTGCACGACCCGGAGGCCGGCTTCGACGAGGACGTCGTCACCATGACCGCCGCCGCCGGCGCCACCCGCTACGGGGAGCTGGCCGTCGCCGAGCGGCAGTCCTTCACCTCGGCCGGGATCTGCCAGGCCGGGGACGTCCTCGGGCTCATCGACGGCGACGTGGCCGTCATCGGCGCGGGCCTGCCCGAGACGGCCGAGGCGGTCCTGGAACGGATGCTCGGCTCCGGCGGCGAGCTGGTCACCCTGGTCCTGGGCCCCGACGTCCCGGACGGCCTCGCCGCGCGCCTGGAGGCGTACGTCCAGCACGCCCACCTGGCCGTGGACACCGTCACCTACCACGGCGGCCGCCACTCGGCGCCCCTGCTCATCGGAGTCGAATAGCGGCCCTGTCACCGGCATGGTGTGCAATGGAACACGTGCCCGCGCTCGACGAAGACCTCAAGAAGACCCTCGGCCCCGCCACCGCCAAGGTGCTCGCCGAGCAGCTCGGCCTGCACACGGCCCTGGACCTGCTCCACCACTACCCCCGCCGGTACGCGGAACGCGGCGAGCTGACCTCGCTCGCCGACCTCGCCGACCAGCTCGACGAGCACGTCACGGTCGTCGCCCAGGTCGCCGACGCCCGGATCCTGACCTTCAACGGGGGCCGCGGCAAGCGCCTGGAGGTCACCATCACCGACGGCAGCGGCCGCCTCCAGCTGGTCTTCTTCGGCGCGGGCGTCCACAAGCCGCACAAGGAGCTGCTGCCCGGCAGCCGCGCGATGTTCGCGGGCAAGGTCTCCAGGTTCAACCACAAGCTCCAGCTCGCGCACCCGGCGTACGAACCCCTCGGCGGCGACGCCTCCGACCGGGACGCCGCCACCGCCTTCGCCAACCAGCTGATCCCGATCTACCCGGCCTGCGCCAAGCTGGAGTCCTGGAAGATCGCCAAGTGCGTGGACGCCGTCCTGCCCAGCGCCGCGGAGGCCCTCGACCCGCTCCCGCCCGCCCTGCGCGACGGCCGCGGACTGGTCCCGCTCACCGAGGCCCTCCTCAAGATCCACCGCCCGGCGTCCAAGGCCGACGTCGAGGACGCCCGCCGCCGCCTGAAGTGGGACGAGGCCTTCGTCCTCCAGGTCGCCCTCGCCCGCCGCCGGCACGCCGACTCCCAGCTCCCCGCCGTCGCCCGCCGAGCGACCCCCGGCGGCCTCCTCGACGCCTTCGACGCGAAGCTGCCCTTCACCCTCACCGAAGGCCAGCAGAAGGTCTCGCAGGAGATCTTCGACGACCTGGCCACCAGCCACCCCATGCACCGCCTCCTCCAGGGCGAGGTCGGCTCCGGCAAGACGATGGTCGCCCTGCGCGCCATGCTCGCCGTCGTCGACTCCGGCGGGCAGGCCGCGATGCTCGCCCCCACCGAGGTCCTCGCCCAGCAGCACCACCGGTCCGTCACCGAGATGATGGGCGAGCTCGCCGAAGGGGGCATGCTCGGCGGCTCCGACCTGGGCACCAAGGTGGTCCTGCTCACCGGCTCCATGGGGACCGCCGCCCGCCGCCAGGCCCTGCTCGACCTGGTCACCGGCGAGGCCGGGATCGTCATCGGCACCCACGCCCTGATCGAGGACAAGGTGCAGTTCCACGACCTCGGCCTGGTCGTCGTCGACGAACAGCACCGCTTCGGCGTCGAGCAGCGCGACGCCCTGCGCTCCAAGGGCAAGCAGCCGCCGCACCTGCTGGTCATGACCGCCACCCCCATCCCGCGCACCGTCGCCATGACCGTCTTCGGCGACCTGGAGACCTCCGTCCTCGACCAGCTGCCCGCCGGCCGTTCCCCGATCGCCACCCACGTGGTGCCCTCGAAGGACAAGCCGCACTTCCTCGCCCGGGCCTGGGAGCGGGTCCGCGAGGAGGTGGAGAACGGCCACCAGGCGTATGTCGTCTGCCCCCGCATCGGCGACGGCGAGGACGACCCCAAGGGGAAGAAGAAGGCCTCCGCCGAGGACGAGGCCGAGAAGCGCCCCCCGCTGGCCGTCCTGGAGATCGCCGAACAGCTGGGCCGCGGACCCCTCGCCGGACTCCCCGTCGAGGTGCTGCACGGCCGGATGGACCCCGCCGACAAGGACGACGTGATGCGCCGGTTCGCCGCCGGCGAGGTCAAGGTCCTCGTCGCCACGACCGTCATCGAGGTCGGCGTGAACGTCCCCAACTCCACCGTCATGGTCATCATGGACGCGGACCGCTTCGGCGTCTCCCAGCTCCACCAGCTCCGCGGCCGCGTCGGCCGCGGCTCCGCCCCCGGACTGTGCCTGCTCGTCAGCGAGATGCACGAGGCCAGCCCCGCCCGCGCCCGGCTCGCCGCCGTCGCCGCCACCCTCGACGGCTTCGAACTCTCCCGGATCGACCTGGAACAGCGCCGCGAGGGCGACGTCCTCGGCCAGGCCCAGTCCGGCGTGCGGTCCTCGCTGCGCATGCTCGCCGTCATCGAGGACGAGGAGGTCATCGCCGAGGCCCGCGAGGAGGCCACCCGCGTGGTCGCCGCCGACCCCGGACTGGAGGAGCTCCCCGGGCTGCGCACCGCGCTCGACGCCCTGCTGGACACCGAGCGGGAGCAGTACCTGGAGAAGGGCTGAGCGCCACGACCTATGGTGGGAGGCCAGAACGGAGGCCCCGGCCTCCGACGACCGCCGCAGAGAAGGACCCCAGATGACCCGCGTGATCGCCGGCACCGCCGGCGGCCGGCGCCTGGCCGTGCCGCCCGGCACCGGCACCCGCCCGACCTCCGACCGGATGCGCGAAGGGCTCTTCTCCACCTGGGAGTCGCTGCACGGCGTCCAGGACTCCCGGGTCCTCGACCTCTACGGCGGCTCCGGTGCCGTGGGCCTGGAGGCCCTCTCCCGCGGCGCCGCCCACACCCTGCTGGTCGAGGCCGACGCCAAGGCCTCCAAGGCCATCCGCGACAACATCAGGACCCTGGGCCTGCCCGGCGCCGAGTTCCGGGCCGGCAAGGCCGAGCAGGTCGTGGCGGCCCCCGCGCCGGGGGACCCGTACGACATCGTCTTCCTGGACCCCCCGTACGCCGTCGACCACGGCGAGCTCGGCGAGATCCTCCTCACACTCCGCGCCAATGGCTGGCTCACCGGCGACGCCCTCGTCACCGTGGAGCGCAGCACCAGGAGCGGTCCGTTCCCGTGGCCCGAGGGGTTCGAGCCGCTGCGTTCGCGCAAGTACGGCGAAGGCACCCTTTGGTACGGTCGCGCCGCTTCCACCAGCGAAGACTCATGAACGAGGGAGTTCAGTTGCGCCGCGCGGTCTGTCCGGGGTCCTTCGATCCCATCCACAACGGACACCTCGACGTCATCGGACGCGCCTCCAGGCTGTACGACGTCGTGCACGTCGCCGTGATGATCAACCCGTCCAAGAAGGGGCTGTTCACCGTCGAAGAGCGGATCGAGCTGATCCGCGAGGCGACCGCCGACTACGGCAACGTCGAGGTCGAGTCCTTCCACGGCCTGCTCGTCGACTTCTGCAAGCAGCGGGACATCCCGGCCATCGTCAAGGGCCTGCGCGCGGTCAGCGACTTCGACTACGAGCTCCAGATGGCCCAGATGAACATGGGCCTGTCGGGCGTCGAGACGCTGTTCGTCCCGACCATCCCGACCTACAGCTTCCTGTCCTCCTCGCTGGTCAAGGAGGTCGCGGCCTGGGGCGGCGACGTCGCCCACCTGCTGCCCGCGCACGTCCACGCGGCGCTGGTCGAGCGGCTGCGCGCGAAGTGACCCGGCGGCGGCCGGGCTGAGCCCTGCCCGGCCCGTCCCGCGCGTCCCCCCGGTGGGCCTACAGTCGTCCCGTCAGCCCGAGACGGAGTCCGAGGCAGAGAGAGCGCGAGCCCCCATGGACGTACAGAAGAAGCTGGACGAGATCGTCGCGGCCGTCGGCGGCGCCCGGTCGATGCCCATGTCGGCCTCCTGCGTGGTCAACCGCGCGGAGCTCCTCGCCCGGCTCGAAGAGGTACGCCAGGCCCTGCCCGGCTCGCTCGCGCAGGCCCGGGAGCTGATCGGCGGGCGGGACCAGATGGTGGAGGAGGCCCGCCGGGAGGCCGACCGGATCATCGAGTCCGCCCACGCCCAGCGGGGCTCCCTGATCTCCGACACCGAGATCGCCCGCCGCTCGCAGGACGAGGCGGACCGGATCCTCGCCGACGCCCGCCGCGAGGCGGCGGAGATCCGGGCCGAGGCCGACGACTACGTGGACGGCAAGCTCGCCAACTTCGAGGTCGTCCTCAGCAAGACCATCGGCGCCGTGGACCGCGGCCGCGAGAAGCTGCTGGGCCGCGGCCCGGGCCTGGACGCCCAGGGCCACGACGACAGCGGCGCCCCCGAGCCCAGCCCCGACCCGCAGGCCCGGCGCGAGCAGGCGGACGCGTACGTGGACACCAAGCTCGCCACCGTCGAGGCGGTGCTCGCCAAGACCCTGGAGGCCGTCGGCAGGGGCCGCCAGAAGCTGCTGGGCCGGGTGCCCACGGACGACCTCGGCGCGCACATGGCCGCCCAGGACGCGGCCGGCGACCAGCAGGCCCGCCCGTCCAGCGACGCGGAGTTCCTGGCCGGGCTGGCCGAGCCCGAGCCGCCCGCGGTCCCCGCCCGGGCGGCGCCGGCCTACGACGGCTACGCCCCGGCGGCCTATGCGGCCCCGTACCCGCAGCAGCAGCCCCACCAGCCCCAGCCGGACGCGTACGCCTACCAGGACCCCTACGCGGGCTACGCGCAGCAGCAGGACCCCTACGGCGGCTACGCGCAGCAGCCCGATCCGTACGCCGCCTACCAGCAGCCCCAGCAGCCTCACCAGTCGCAGCAGCCCCAGCAGCCCGCGCTCGACGAGACCAGCTTCTTCGACACGAGCATGATCAACCTGGATCAGCTGCGCCAGTACGAACAAGGTCGTTAGACCGGATTGGGCTCAGAGCGAAGCGCCGGGTATCCTGGCTGTTCGGTCGCGCGTATGCACCGCGATCCATGCTGCCCTTGAGCAGTGAAATCTTTGATCTTCAGCGATCTGTGAAAGCAGGAACGGCCCTGAACACCCGCCTCGACCACCGCAACCCCCTCGTGTTCGACACGCACGAGCTGGGTCGGCGTCCTGGTGCCATGCAGCGGCTGTCCCGTGAGATCGAGGCGCCGGCGGACTTCGGTCTCGTCGACGTCATCGGAGTGCCGGAAGGCGCTCCGGTGAAGATCGAGCTCCGCCTGGAGTCGGTCATGGAAGGGGTGCTTGTCACAGGCACCGTCCGTGCGAAGGCCGTGGGGGAGTGCGTAAGGTGTCTGGAGACCGTCGAGCGCGAGCTCAAGGCGGACTTCCAGGAGATGTTCTCGTACCCTGACGCCGACGACCGGGGCCGCCCCAAGGCGGAGCCGGCCGACGACGCCGAGGACGACGAGGACATGCTCTTCCTCGAGGACGGATTGTTCGACCTCGAACCCGTGCTGCGGGACGCGGTGGTGCTCGCACTGCCCATGCAGCCGGTGTGCCGGGAGGACTGTCTCGGACTGTGCCCCGATTGCGGGGTCAGCCTGAACGACGACCCGGAGCACCACCACGACGCCGTCGACATCCGTTGGGCGGCATTGCAGGAACTCGTCGTGACCGATCAGGACGACGAGAAGGACAACATGAGCGGCACTGCATCTGACGGAGTTCAGAGCGCCGCCGAGAAGCAGGAGAAGTAGCCGTGGCTGTTCCGAAGCGGAAGATGTCGCGCAGCAACACGCGCCACCGCCGGTCGCAGTGGAAGGCTGCGGTCCCCACCCTGGTTTCGTGCGAGCGTTGCCAGGAGCCGAAGCTCCAGCACATCGCGTGCCCGAGCTGCGGCACCTACAACAAGCGCCAGGTCCTCGAGGTCTGAGCGGCTGGTGAGAGGCGCAATGTCTGAGCTGTCCAACGCTGAGAAGCAGGCAGACAGTAACAACGCGGCCTCGTCCCACACGCTTCTGGAAGGGCGGCTCGGGTATCAACTCGAGTCCGCCCTTCTGGTGCGTGCGCTGACCCACCGTTCGTACGCGTACGAGAACGGCGGTCTGCCCACCAACGAGCGGCTGGAGTTCCTTGGGGACTCCGTCCTGGGCCTGGTGGTCACCGACACGCTGTACACCACCCACCCCGACCTGCCGGAGGGCCAGCTGGCCAAGCTCCGGGCCGCGGTGGTCAACTCGCGTGCGCTGGCGGAGGTCGGCCGCGGCCTCGACCTCGGCTCCTTCATCCGGCTCGGCCGGGGCGAAGAGGGCACGGGCGGCCGGGACAAGGCCTCCATCCTCGCCGACACCCTTGAAGCGGTGATCGGCGCGGTCTATCTCGACAAGGGCCTCGACGCGGCCTCGGAGCTGGTCCACCGGCTCTTCGACCCGCTCATCGAGAAGTCCTCGAACCTCGGCGCCGGCCTGGACTGGAAGACCAGCCTCCAGGAGCTCACGGCGGCCGAAGGCCTCGGCGTGCCCGAGTACCTGGTCACCGAGACCGGTCCGGACCACGAGAAGACCTTCACCGCTGCCGCCCGCGTCGGTGGTGTCTCGTACGGCACCGGCACCGGCCGCAGCAAGAAGGAAGCGGAACAGCAGGCGGCAGAGTCCGCGTGGCGCGGGATCCGTGCCGCCGCGGACGAGCGGAAGGCCGCGGAAGCGGCGTCCGCGGCAGCCGGCGGGGCACCGGCCGAGGCCGGCGGGGCAGCTGCTCCCGCCGCCCCCGCGCCCAAGGCCTGACCGACCACTTCCTTCGGGTACCTCCCGCCCGCCCCTGCCACCGGCAGGGGCGGGCGGTCCCGTTTCCGGGTGCCGTCCTTCCGGACGGGCCCCTGCCGCCCCGGGCCGCCGGGTAGGCTCGCGGCAGGGCCGGACGCCCGCGTTCCCGCGGGGCCGCGTCCCGCGAAGACCGCTTTCCCTCCGGAGGAACACCGTGCCCGAGCTGCCCGAAGTCGAAGTGGTGCGGCGCGGCCTGGAGCGCTGGGTGGCCGGGCGGACCGTCGCCGGCGTGGAGGTGCTCCACCCCCGGGCCGTGCGTCGGCACCCGGCGGGCGGGGCGGACTTCGCGGCGCGCCTGGCCGGCGGGACCATCGGGGTGCCGCGCCGGCGCGGGAAGTACCTGTGGCTGCCGCTGGAGGGCCGGGACCTGTCCGTCCTCGGTCACCTCGGGATGAGCGGGCAGCTGCTGGTGCAGCCGGCCGGCGCCCCCGACGAGAAGCACCTGCGCATCCGGGTCCGCTTCGCCGACGACGCCGGGACCGAGCTGCGCTTCGTCGACCAGCGGACCTTCGGCGGGCTCTCGCTGCACGAGGTCGTCCCCGGCAGCGAGGAGGGGCTCCCGGACGTCATCGCGCACATCGCCCGCGACCCGCTGGACCCCCTTTTCGACGAGGGCGCCTACCACCGGGCCCTGCGCGCGAAGCGGACCACCCTCAAGCGGGCGCTGCTGGACCAGTCGCTGATCAGCGGGGTGGGCAACATCTACGCAGACGAGGCCCTGTGGCGCGCGAAGCTGCACTACGAGCGCCCCACCGCCACCCTCACCCGCCCCCGGAGCACGGAACTCCTCACCCATGTGAGGGAGGTCATGAACGCCGCGCTCGCCGTCGGCGGGACCAGTTTCGACAGCCTGTACGTCAACGTGAACGGCGAGTCGGGCTACTTCGACCGGTCCCTGGACGCCTACGGGCGCGAGGGCGAGCCCTGCCGCCGCTGCGGCACGCCGATGCGGCGCCGGGCCTGGATGAACCGGTCCAGCTACTTCTGCCCGCGCTGTCAGAGGCCGCCGCGCGCGGTGTCGTAGGCCTGCCGCGAGGCGAGGACCCCGTCCATGCTGCCCTCCAGGAAGTGGATCAGGGAGAGCAGGCGGTCGGCGACCTCCCTGCCGAGCGGGGTCAGCTCGTAGTCGACGCGGGGCGGGTTCGTGGGCTGGGCCTCGCGCGTGACGATGCCGTCGCGCTCCAGCGCGTGCAGGGTCTGGGAGAGCATCTTCTCGCTCACCCCCTCGACCCGGCGGCGCAGCTCGTTGAAGCGGCGGGGGCCGTCGCGCAGGGCGCCCACGGTGAGGCTGCCCCAGCGGCCGGTGACGTGCTCCAGGGTCTCCCGCGAGGGGCAGGCGCGCGCGAAGACGTCGAACGGCAGGTCGGCCGCGGCGCTCTCGGCGCAGACGTCGGTACAGGCAGGGGTCTCCATGGCCCTAGCGTACCCCCGGGTAGCGCTAACTGTCTGCTTGCGCTTTCGAAAAGTTAGTGCTTCTCTGGTCCGTGTCGCCCCGCGGCCCACCGCGGCGCACCGGAACAGCCCTCTAGGAGTACAGCCATGTCTGCCACCATCCCCGCCCCCGTCGTCTCGATCGCCTACCACTCGGGCTACGGGCACACCGCCGTCGTCGCCGAGGCCGTGCGGGCCGGCGCCGCCGCGGCCGGGGCGACCGTGCACGTCGTCAAGGTCGACGCGATCACCGAAGCGGAGTGGGCCCTCCTGGACGCCTCCGACGCGATCGTCTTCGGTTCCCCGACCTACATGGGCACCGCGTCCGGCGCCTTCCACGTCTTCGCGGAGGCCACCTCGAAGCGCTGGTTCGGCGACGCCTGGCGGGACAAGGTGGCGGCGGGCTTCACCAACTCCGCCTCCAAGTCCGGCGACAAGCTGAACACCCTCCAGTACTTCCAGATGCTGGCCTCGCAGCACGGCATGAGCTGGGTGAACCTCGGCCTGAAGCCGGGCTGGAACTCCTCCACCGGCAGCGAGTACGACCTCAACCGCCTCGGCTTCTCCTCCGGCGCGGCCGCCCAGACCAACGCCGACGAGGGTCCGGAGGCCGTGCACAAGGCCGACATCGAGACCGCCGAGCACCTCGGCCGCCGGGTCGCCGAGCACACCCGCGTGGTCGTCGCGGGCCGGGCGGCGCTGGCGGCGGCCTCGGCCTGACCCGCCTCCGGGCCGACCCTGCTCCGGGCCGACCCCGCTCCGGGCCGACCCCGCTCCGGGCCGACCGGCACCGGGCGCCGGCGGTCCGGCTCTAGAAGCCGAAGTCCTGGGTCCACCAGGGGCCGCCGGCGCCGAAGTAGACGCCGACGCCGAGGGTGCGGTATTCGCAGTTGAGGATGTTCGCGCGGTGGCCCGGGCTGTTCATCCAGGACTCCATCACCGTCTTGGCGTCACCCTGGCCGCGGGCGATGTTCTCGCCGCCCAGCCCGGAGATCCCGGCGTTCTGCGCGCGCTGCCAGGGGGTGTTGCCGTCCGGGTCCGTGTGGTCGAAGAAGCCCCGTGCGGCCATGTCCTTGCTGAAGGCGGCGGCCAGCGCGGCCAGCGGCGGGTTCGCACGGACCGCGACGCAGCCGGCCTGGGCCCGCTCCTGGTTGACCAGGGCGAGGACCTCCGCCTCGGCGGAGGGGTTCGCGTCCCCGGCGGCAGGCGGCTTGGGCGCCGCAGGCTTGGGGGCGGCCGCCGCCTTCGGGGCCTGCGGGGCGCTCGTCTTCTCCGGCGCCCTGGTGGAGGCCGACGCGGAGGGCGTGGGCGTCGGCGTCGGCGTGGGCGTCGGTGAGGCCGAGGGGGTCGGCGTGGCCGAAGGGCTGGGGGAGGCCGGCGCGGTGCCCGCGGCGGGGCCGGCGGAGGCGCGGCCGGACAGGTTGGCGAGGCCGCCCTGCTCCAGGCCCCGGTTCGGGGTCGGGGTGGGCTTCGCGCGGGCCTCGGTCCGGTCGGCGGAGCCCGTGCCGACGTACGGGAAGGAGCCGCCGACGGGCACGAAGCCGGTGGTCACGGCCGCCGTGCCGAGGACCACGGCCACGGAGACGCCGAGCAGGCCGGTGCGCACGGCGGTGCGCCTGACGCCGCGGCGCGGCGCGGCGTGGAGTCGGTGGCGTCCCATCGGTCGCGGCCCCTTCTTTGCAGGATCAACGTTTGCTCATCCGAACGGGTGAGTCATTGGTGGGGGACTGTAGCCCATGGCGCGAAGGGGCGATGGGATCAAGGAGTCCCGGCACGGTTAGCGTTCTTGCATGAATGAAGATGTCCGCATGACCGCCTGGGTGCGCGGCCGTGTACAGGGAGTGGGCTTCCGCTGGTTCACCAGGGCCAACGCTCTGGAGATCGGCGGGCTGTCCGGCTTCGCGCTCAACCTCGACGACGGCCGGGTGCAGGTGGTGGCCGAAGGTCAACGTGAGAATTGCCACCGGCTGCTCGACTGGCTCCGCGACGGCGACACGCCCGGAAGGGTGGACGGGGTGACGGAGATCTGGGGCACACCGCGCGGCGGCTACGACGGGTTCGAGATCCGGTGACCTATCGAACGATCATGGACTGATCAGATCCCGGGACCGGCCACACCCGGTCGGAACTGCGCATTCGCCGTCGACCCGTTGCCGTCGGCGGCGAACCGTGGAAGGCTCGGAGACGAGGATGATCTCCACGCCCCCTCCGAGGGCCGGGACGCCCGCCGATACGGGGCGTGATCGTGTTGACCGTCAAACTTTTTGGTGAGACGCTGGAAGCCCCGCGCACCTGAGCTGTTTGGCAGTGCTGGCAGTAGGCAGCGTCAGCAAAAGAACGAGTTGAGTGCAGTGACTGACAGTCGCTGTCGGACATCCGCGGGTGCGATTCCCTCACGACCCACACCGCTTCGGTCGGTCACTCAGTGTGGAGGACCATCCATCATGGCAAAGGCGCTTCTCGGTTACGTCGGCGGCTCCGACCCGCGACTCCTCGCCGAGATGCGACGGCTTCAGCAGCGCGTCCAGGACCTCGAGTCCGAACTCGGACGGATCCAGTCCGAGAACGACGCCCTGACCGCGGCCGCCGCTCAGCACGGGGACTCGCTGCTCGGCAGCATGGACCTCGACGTATCCCAGGCGGAGCCTGCGCTCACCTGATCAGCGACTCACCCGTCGTCGACTCCTGACCCGCACGATCTGCAAGGGACGCTCCGGCGTCCCTTCTTTCTTGCCGAGATCCGCCCTGCGGCGGTCCGACCACCGCGCCCGGTGGGCCACGAGCGCACTGGGCCAGGTGGGGGGCCCGTTCCTTCGAGGTCTGATCTGCCCTGCACCTTCACGGGTGAAACCGGACGTGAAAGGTAGAGTCCGGCGGCGTGCACCTCAAGTCCCTCACCCTGCGCGGCTTCAAGTCCTTCGCCTCCGCCACCACCCTCCGCTTCGAGCCGGGCATCACCTGTGTCGTGGGCCCCAACGGCTCGGGCAAGTCCAACGTGGTGGACGCACTGTCCTGGGTCATGGGGGAGCAGGGGGCGAAGTCCCTGCGCGGCGGCAAGATGGAGGACGTCATCTTCGCCGGGACGACCGGCCGCCCGCCGCTGGGCCGCGCCGAGGTCTCCCTCACCATCGACAACTCCGACGGCGCCCTCCCGATCGAGTACGCCGAGGTCACCATCACGCGGATCATGTTCCGCGGCGGCAGCAGCGAGTACCAGATCAACGGGGACACCTGCCGGCTCCTCGACATCCAGGAACTCCTCTCCGACTCCGGAATCGGCCGTGAGATGCACGTCATCGTCGGGCAGGGCCGGCTCGACTCCGTGCTGCACGCCGACCCGGTGGGGCGCCGCGCCTTCATCGAGGAGGCCGCCGGCGTACTGAAGCACCGCAAGCGCAAGGAGAAGGCGCTGCGCAAGCTCGACGCGATGCAGGCCAACCTCGCCCGGGTGCAGGACCTGACCGACGAGCTGCGCCGGCAGCTCAAGCCCCTGGGGCGACAGGCGGCGGTGGCCCGGCGGGCGGCCGTGATCCAGGCGGACCTGCGGGACGCGCGGCTGCGGCTGCTCGCCGACGACCTGGTCGCGCTGCGGGCCGCGCTCGACGCGGAGATCGCCGACGAAGCCGCCCTGAAGGAGCGCAAGGAGTCGGCCGAGCGGGACCTCGCGCAGGCGCTGCGCCGCGAGGCGGAGCTGGAGGAATCGGTACGGCGCCTCGTGCCCCGGCTCCAGCGGGCCCAGCAGACCTGGCACGAGCTCGCCCAGCTGGCCGAGCGGGTGCGCGGGACCGAATCGCTGGCGCAGGCGCGGGTCAAGAGCGCGTCGGCGCCGGTGGAGGAGGAGCGGCGGGGCCGCGACCCCGAGGACATGGAGCGGGAGGCCGCGCGGATCCGGGAGCAGGAGGCGGAGCTGACGGCGGCGCTCGAAGCCTCCGAACGGGCCCTGGAGGACACGGCCGCGCACCGGGCCGAACTGGAGCGGGCCCTCGCCGAGGAGGAGCGGCGGCTGCGGGACGCCGCGCGGGCCGTGGCCGACCGGCGCGAGGAGCTGGCCCGGCTGACCGGGCGGCTGGGCGCGGCCCGCTCCCGCGCGGGGGCCGCCGACGCGGAGATCGAGCGGCTCGTGGCGGCCCGGGACGGGGCGCGGTCCAGGGCGGAGGAGGCCCGGCGGGAGTACGAGGCGCTGGCCGAGGAGGTCGGCGGGCTGGAGGACGCCTCCTCGGAGGAGGGGCAGTACGAGGCGGCGCGGGCCGGACTGGCGCAGGCCGAGGCCGCGCTGGCGGCGGCCCGGGAGGCCCGGACCGCGGCGGAGCGCTCCCGCGCGGCCGTCTCGGCGCGGCGGGACGCGCTCGCGCTGGGGCTGCGGCGCAAGGACGGCACGGGGGCGCTGCTCGCGGTGCGGGAGCGGCTGGCGGGGGTACTGGGGCCGGCGGCGGAGCGGGTGTCGGTGGAGGCGGGGTACGAGGCCGCGGTGGCCGCGGCGCTCGGCTCCGCCGCGGACGCGGTGGCCGTGGCCTCCACGGGTGCGGCGGCCGGCGCCATCCGCCACCTGCGCGAGTCCGACGCGGGCCGCGCCACGTTCCTGATCGCCCCGATTCCCGGCCCAGGGCCGGCCGTCGGCTCGGGCTCCGGCCCCGTCGTCGGCTCCGGCCCCGGTCCGGCCTCCGCTCCGGTTCCGGCCCCCGGCTTCGGGCCGGTCCCCGGGCAGGAGCCGGGGCCCGGTGCGCCGGTTCCGGGCGGCGCCGGGCTGCCCGGGCAGGCCCGGGCCGGCGTTTTCCCGGAGCCGGCTGCCGTCGGGGTGGGGGGTCGGGGCGGGCTGGAGCTCGTGTCGGCCGTGGGGGCGGACGCCGTGCCCGGGTCCCGCGGGGCGGAGTCGGTTTCGCCCGGGTACCGGGAGGCAGCGGCCCTGGTGGGCGGGGACGCCGAGGTGCTGCGGGCCCTGGCGTGGGTGCTGCGCCGGCACGTGGTCGTCGGGACGCTGGAGGAGGCGGAGGCCCTGGTCGCCGCGCGCCCCGAGCTGGTCGCCGTGACCGCCGACGGGGACGTGCTCGGGGCGCGCCTCGCGCACGGCGGTTCCGCCAGGGCGCCCAGCCTCATCGAGGTGCAGGCCGCCGTGGACGAGGCGGGCGCCGAGCTGGAGCGGCTGGACCGGGAGTGCGGGGAGCTGGCCGCCGCGGAGGAGGACGCCCGGACGCGGCGGTCCGCCGCCGCCGCGCGCGTCGAGGAGCTCGGTGAGCTGCGGCGGGCCGGCGAACAGGCACGCGCCGGGGTCGCACAGCAGCTCGGCCGGCTGGCCGGGCAGGCGAAGGCGGCCCTCGGGGAGGCCGAGCGCGGCGCGCTGGCGGTGACCACCGCCGAGGAGGCGCAGGAGCGCGCGCGGACCGACGTGGAGGAGTGCGCGCAGCGGCTCGCGGCCGTGGAGGAGATGCCGGTTGCGGAGGACCCCGACACCTCCGCGCGGGACCGCCTCGCCGCCGACGGGGCCAACGCGCGGCAGACCGAGATGGAGGCCCGGCTCCAGCTGCGCACCCACGAGGAGCGGGTCAAGGGCCTGGCCGGCCGGGCGGACGCGCTCGACCGCGGGGCCGGGGCCGAGCGCGAGGCGCGGGCGCGCGCCGAGCGGCGCCGGCAGCGGATGCGGTACGAGGCCGGGGTCGCCCGGGCCGTCGCCGACGGGGCCCGCCAGCTGCTGGCACACCTGGAGGTGTCCGTCGGCCGGGCGGAGCAGGAGCGTGCGGCCGCCGAGCAGGCCAAGGGGCTGCGCGAGCGGGAGCTCGGCGAGGCCCGCGGCCGCGGCCGCGACCTCAAGGGCGAGCTCGACAAGCTCACCGACTCCGTGCACCGGGGCGAGGTGCTCGGCGCCGAGAAGCGGCTGCGCATCGAGCAGCTGGAGGCCCGCGCCCTGGAGGAGTTCGGCGTGGAGCCGGCCGCACTGGTGGCGGAGTACGGCCCCGACCAGCCGGTTCCCCCGTCCCCGCCCGCCGAGGGCGAGGTGCTCCCGGAGGACCCGGACCACCCCCGCAACCGGCCCGGCCCCTTCGACCGGGCCCGGCAGGAGAAGCGGCTCAAGGCCGCCGAGCGCGCCTACCAGCAGCTCGGCAAGGTCAACCCGCTGGCGCTGGAGGAGTTCGCGGCCCTGGAGGAGCGCCACCGGTTCCTCAGCGAGCAACTGGGGGACCTGAGGAAGACGCGTGCCGACCTCCTTCAAGTGGTGAAGGAGGTGGACCAGCGGGTGGAGCAGGTCTTCACGGAGGCCTACCGGGACACCGCCCGCGAGTTCGAGGGCGTGTTCGCGCGGCTGTTCCCCGGCGGCGAGGGCCGCCTGGTGCTCACCGATCCCGAGGACATGCTCGCCACCGGCGTGGACGTGGAGGCCCGCCCGCCGGGCAAGAAGGTCAAGCGGCTGTCCCTGCTGTCCGGCGGCGAGCGGTCCCTGACGGCCGTGGCGCTGCTGGTCTCCATCTTCAAGGCACGCCCCAGCCCGTTCTACGTGATGGACGAGGTCGAGGCCGCCCTGGACGACACCAACCTCCAGCGGCTGATCCGGATCATGGAGGAGCTCCAGGAGAGCTCGCAGCTGATCGTCATCACCCACCAGAAGCGGACCATGGAGGTCGCGGACGCCCTCTACGGCGTCTCCATGCAGGGCGACGGGGTCTCGAAGGTGATCAGCCAGCGGCTCCGCTGAAGGTTGATCATTTAAGAAATGAAGTCAAGGTGCCGATTCTGAAGTTAACCCGACCTTCACACGGGCTATTGACTTCAGGAAATGAACACATAAGCTCTGGGCTGTCTCCCGGCTCCGGGTGGTGCCCGATCTTGACCTGTGCGCCACTAGGAGAACGGACAGAACCCCCCACGGAGCACACCTTGACCAGCAGCACAGCGAAGCCGGCGTCGGGCGGCGGGAACGCGCCCCACCCCGACCACCTCGGCCACGTCATCTTCATCGCCGCGGCCGCCGCGATGGGCGGCTTCCTCTTCGGATACGACAGCTCCGTGATCAACGGTGCCGTCGTCGCCATCCGCGAACGCTTCGACGTCGGACCGGCCGTGCTCGCCCAGGTGATCGCCGCCGCACTGATCGGCTGCGCCGTCGGCGCCGCCACCGCGGGCCGGCTCGCCGACCGGCTCGGCCGCATCCGCTGCATGCAGATCGCCGCCGTCCTCTTCACCGCGAGCGCCATCGGCTCGGCCCTGCCCTTCGCCCTCTGGGACCTCGCCGTCTGGCGCGTGATCGGCGGCTTCGGCATCGGCATGGCCTCCGT
Source organism: Streptomyces sp. NPDC093801 (assembly GCF_040701585.1). Classification (NCBI taxonomy): domain Bacteria; kingdom Bacillati; phylum Actinomycetota; class Actinomycetes; order Kitasatosporales; family Streptomycetaceae; genus Streptomyces; species Streptomyces sp. NPDC093801. The sequence continues at coordinate 38,060 of NZ_JBFBDP010000036.1, forward strand.
CATCGGCCCCGCCTACATCGCGGAGGTCTCCCCGGCCGCCTACCGCGGCCGCCTCGCCTCCTTCCAGCAGGCCGCCATCGTCATCGGCATCGCCGTCTCGCAGCTGGTCAACTGGGGCATCCTCAACCTCGCCGACGGCGACCAGCGCGGCGTGATCGGCGGGCTCGAGGCCTGGCAGTGGATGCTCGGCGTGATGGTCGTCCCCGCCGTGCTCTACGGACTGATGTCCTTCGTCATCCCGGAGTCCCCGCGCTTCCTGGTCTCCGTCGGCCGCAACGCCGAGGCCCGCAAGGTGCTCGCCGAGGTCGAGGGCTCCCACGTCGACCTCGACGCGCGCGTCGCCGAGATCGAGACGGCCATGCACTCCGAGCACAAGTCCACCTTCAAGGACCTGCTCGGCGGCCGCTTCGGCCTGCTGCCCATCGTCTGGATCGGCATCGGCCTCTCGGTCTTCCAGCAGCTCGTCGGCATCAACGTGATCTTCTACTACAGCTCCTCGCTGTGGCAGTCCGTCGGCATCGACCCGACCAGCTCGTTCCTGTACTCCTTCACCACGTCGATCATCAACATCATCGGCACCGTGATCGCGATGATCTTCGTCGACCGGCTCGGCCGCAAGCCGCTCGCGCTGATCGGCTCGGTGGGCATGGCGATCTCCCTGGGCCTGTGCGCGTGGGCGTTCTCGTACAAGACCGAGACCGGCGGCGAGATCTCCATGCCCGAGACCCAGGGCACGATCGCGCTGATCGCCGCGCACTCCTTCGTCCTCTTCTTCGCCCTGTCCTGGGGCGTGGTGGTCTGGGTGCTGCTCGGCGAGATGTTCCCCAACCGCATCCGGGCCGCCGCGCTCGGCGTGGCCGCCTCGGCCCAGTGGATCGCCAACTGGGTGATCACCGTCACCTTCCCGTCCCTGGCCGCCTGGAACCTCTCCGGCGCCTACGTCATCTACACGGTCTTCGCCGTGCTCTCGATCCCCTTCATCCTCAAGTGGGTGCCGGAGACCAAGGGCAAGGCGTTGGAGGAGATGGGGTAACCACCCCCGCCACCACCCCTCTCCTCCGCGGTGCTGCCCCGGCTCAGTCCCTGAGCCGGGGCAGCACCCGTTCGCACAACAGCCGCAGGCTGCGCCACCCCTCCTCCAGGGGCATGCCGCCGCACAGCGGGTGCAGCACCAGGTTCCCCGCCTCGCCCGCGTCCCGGGCGAAGTCCACCGCCTCCTGCGGCGAGAGGATCCGGTAGACCCCCTCGGCCCGCAGCTCCTCGACCGTGCGGGCGCCGGAGCGGACGGCCGAGCGGATGTCCTTGGACTGCCAGGCGGCGTACGCCCCCGCCTCGTGCAGGAAGTGCCTCCCGTACTGCGCCCACGCCCGGTCGGGGTCCTCGGCGATGTGCAGCAGGGGGGTCCGCTCCGCCGGCATCATGCAGAAGCCCTCGGTGCCGTACTCGGCGAGCCGCTCCTCGTAGTACTCCTCCAGCTCCGGCAGGTGCGCGCTCGGGAAGAAGGGGAGACCCAGCCGGGCCGCCCGTCGCGCCGCCGCCTTCGAACTCCCGCCCACCAGCAGCATCGGGTGCGGCCGCGTGAAGGGCACCGGGGTCACCTTCACGGTGCGGCCGCGGAACTCGAAGGGCTCGCCGGTCCAGGCCTTGAGCAGGGTCTCCAGCAGCTCGTCCTGGAGCCGGCCGCGCCGGCCCCACTCCACCCCGTGCTGCTCGTACTCCTCGGGCCGGTAGCCGATGCCCGCCACCGTCACCAGCCGCCCGCCGCCGATCAGGTCCAGGACGGCGATGTCCTCGGCCACCTTCAGCGGGTCGTGCAGCGGACCGATGATCGCCGAGACCGTGACCGCGATCCGCCGGGTGGCGCCGAGCACCGCGCCCGCGAACGCGAAGGGGGAGGGCAGCCAGTGGTTGTCCGTGCCGTGGTGCTCCTCGGTCTGGACCGTGTCGATCCCCTGCCCGTCGGCGTAGCGCGCCATCTCCACCGCCGCCTGGTAGCGGGCGGCGAGGCTCTCGGGGGTGCCGTTCGGGTCGACGAGGTTGAAGCGGGCCACGGTGATGGGCATGGAGGGGTTCCCCTTCGCCGGATGCGGTCGGTCGGGCGAAGGGAGGTTAGCTGACGGAGCGTCAGCTTGACAGGGTCCCGGCGGGCTCGCGGCCGTCGGCGGGCTCCGGCTCCGCCGGGGCGGGAGCGGCGTCGCGCGGCAGGACCGCGTACAGCGCGGCGGAGGTGAGGATGCCGGCCACCCAGCCCAGCCCGTTCTCCCCGATCCAGGTCCCGGCGAGCGGCCCGGTGAACCAGTCCACCTTCGTGAACAGCGTGCCCATCACCAGCGCCAGCGCCCAGGCCGTCATCGCCTGCCAGGCGAAGCCGCCCCGGTACCAGTAGGCGCTGGTGCGCGTGGTGTCCAGCAGGGCGGGGCCGTCGTACGAGGTCCGGCGCAGCATGTCCACGCCGAAGACCCCGATCCAGGCGGAGAAGGCCACGGCCAGCAGGGTCAGGAAGGAGATGAACGAGCCGAAGAAGCTGGTCGCGACCACCATCAGCAGGAAGCCGAAGACCAGGCTGATGACCGCGTTGACGCTGACGGCCCAGGCGCGCGGCACCTTGATGCCGAGGGTCTGCGCGGTGAAGCCGGCGGAGTACATCGACATCGAGTTGATCAGCAGCATGCCGAGGAGGGCGATCAGCAGGTAGGGGGCCGCGATCCAGGTCGGCAGCAGCTCGCCGATGAAGGAGACCGGGTCCTGCGCGCTGGCCAGGTCCGGGGTCCCGACGGCCATCACCGCGCCCATCAGCACCATCGGCAGCACGACCACGCCGGCGCCGCCGATCGTGGCCCCGACCACGCCCTTGGCGGAGGCCGTACGGGGCAGGTAGCGGGTGAAGTCCGGGCCGGACGGCACCCAGCTGATGCCGCCGGCCGCGATGGTGCCGATGCCCGCGACCATCATCGCCGTGGAGCCGGCCGGCTTGCCGAGGACGGCGGACCAGTCGGTGGTGAAGACCAGGTAGCCGAGCACGAGGACGCTGAAGGCGCCGAAGAGGTACGTCGACCAGGTCGAGCAGACCCGCAGCGCGTTGATCCCGAGCCCGGACACCACGAAGGTGCAGCCCACGAAGAGCAGCAGGGTGACGACGATCAGGGCGGTGTTGGCCTTCACGCCGAAGAGGAGGTCGAGCACGGTCAGGACGGCGTAGGCGCCGCTGACCGCGTTGATCGTCTCCCAGCCCCAGCGGGCCACCCAGATCAGCGCCCCCGGGAAGAGGTTGCCGCGCTGGCCGAAGACGGCCCGCGAGAGCGCCATGCCGGGGGCGCCGCCGCGCTTGCCGGCGATCGAGATCAGCCCGACGAGCCCGTACGAGACGACCGGCGCGGCCACGGCGACGACCAGCACCTGCCAGATGTTGAGCTCGTTGAAGATGACCAGCCCCGCGCCCATGGTGAGCAGCAGCACGCTGATGTTCGCGGCGACCCAGGTGGGCACGAGCTCGCGGACCCGGCCGCCGCGCTCGCCGTCCGGTACGGGCTCCAGACCCCGGGTCTCGACGGCGCCGTCGGCGGCGGTCTGTTCGGCAGGCATGCGTACTCCGTGGAAGCGTGGCTGGGGACAATCCGCCCATCATCGTAGATGTGACGTTAAGACCACAAATGGCGGATCGCTGCCGGGTGGGAACGTCCAAGGTCCGGGGCCAGGGGTGCGCCGTGGCCGATACTGGGGGCGTTATGGAAATCCTGATCCTTGCTGTAGTCATCGCCCTGGTCGCGGTCGGCGTGATCAGCGGGCTCGTGGTCAGCAGCCGCAAGAAGAAGCAGCTGCCCCCCACGGCGCCGCCGAGCACGCCGACCATCACTGCCCCGCCTGCCGAACCGCAGGTGGGGGAGGACGCCGTAGAGACGGCGGAAGAGCCGCGCCGCACCATCGAGGAGGTCGTGCTCCCGGAGGCGGGGGCCGAGGCTCCGGTCGAGGCGCCGGCTGCGGAGCCCGAGGCCCCGGCCGCGCCCGAGATCGAGGTGCCCGAGCCGACGGCCGGCCGCCTGGTCCGGCTGCGCGCCCGGCTCGCCCGCTCGCAGAACTCCCTCGGCAAGGGCCTGCTCACGCTGCTCTCGCGCGAGCACCTCGACGAGGACACCTGGGAGGAGATCGAGGAGACCCTCCTCATCGCCGACGTCGGCGTCGCGCCCACCCAGGAGCTGGTGGAGCGGCTGCGCGAGCGGGTCAAGGTGCTGGGCACCCGGACCCCCGCCGAGCTGCGCACCCTGCTGAAGGAGGAGCTGGTCGCCCTCGTCGGCACCGACTTCGACCGCGCCGTGAAGACCGAGAGCGGCGTCGACACCCCGGCGGTCGTGATGGTCGTCGGCGTCAACGGCACCGGCAAGACCACCACCACCGGCAAGCTCGCCCGGGTGCTCGTCGCCGACGGCCGCAGCGTGGTCCTCGGCGCCGCCGACACCTTCCGCGCCGCCGCCGCCGACCAGCTCCAGACCTGGGGCGAGCGCGTCGGCGCCCGTACCGTACGAGGCCCCGAGGGCGGGGACCCCGCCTCGATCGCCTTCGACGCGGTCAAGGAGGGCATCGCCGAGGGCGCGGACGTCGTGCTCATCGACACCGCCGGCCGCCTCCACACCAAGACCGGCCTCATGGACGAGCTCGGCAAGGTCAAGCGCGTCGTGGAGAAGCACGGCCCGCTGGACGAGGTCCTGCTGGTCCTCGACGCCACCACCGGCCAGAACGGCCTGACCCAGGCGCGCGTGTTCGCCGAGGTCGTGGACATCACCGGCATCGTGCTGACCAAGCTCGACGGCACCGCCAAGGGCGGCATCGTCGTCGCCGTCCAGCGCGAGCTGGGCGTCCCCGTCAAGCTCGTCGGCCTCGGTGAGGGCGCGGACGACCTGGCCCCCTTCGAGCCCGAGGCGTTCGTGGACGCCCTGATCGGCGACTGAGCGGCCCCGCCCGCCCCGCAGACGAGTGCCCCCGCGTCCCGGCGTTCCGGGCGCGGGGGCACTGCTCCGTGCGGGGGTGCGGGCCGCGGGGGTGGGGGCGCGGGGTCAGCGGCGGAAGCGGTGGCACGTGTACGCGAGGGTGCCCAGCAGCAGCCGCGCCTGCGGGGGCCCGCCCGCGCAGTCCAGCGCGGGCGGGCGCAGCCAGACGGCCGGGCCGAGGCCCGCGTGGTCGCAGGGCGGGGCCGTCAGGAAGGCGCCGTGGCCCAGGGCGCGCAGGTCCAGGTCCGCGTCGTCCCAGCCCATCCGGTACAGCAGCTCGGGCAGCTCGGCCGCCGCGCCGGGGGCCACGAAGAACTGCGCCCGCCCGTCCGGGGTCGCCGTCACCGGCCCCAGCGGCAGCCCCATCCGCTCCATGCGGACCAGGGCCCGCCGCCCGGCCTCCGCGGAGACCTCGATCACGTCGAAGGCGCGGCCGACCGGGAGCAGGATCGCCGCGCCCGGGTACTCGCCCCAGATCCCGGTGACCTCGTCCAGGGTGGCGCCGCCCGGGACGGTCGGGGCGAAGTCCAGCGGATGCGCCCCCGGGGCGGGACAGTCCGCGCGGCCGCAGGAGCAGGCGCGGGCCGGAGCCGCGGCGCGGGCGCCGGGGACCGCGTCCCAGCCCCACAGGCCGGTGTACTCCGCCACCGTCGTGCACTCCGAGGTACGGCCGCGGCGCCGGACGCCGGAACGGAATTCCTTGGTGCCGCGGCTGCCGCCGATCGTGAAGCCCATGCCCATGCCCCCTCCAACGGGTTGGACGCGCCGGTGGTTACGACGTCGGCGAGACCTGTCGGGGGTCGGGCGGAGCGCCCCGTCCACCGGGGCCGCCCGGCGCACTCCCCGCCGCGCGCGCCCCCGGTGCGCTCCCGTCCAACCGTTCCGTTTCGCCTTCCTGTCAAGTGAATCGCGCCTGGCCGGTGGCGAGTTCATTCGAAGGGGTGGCGAATGGTGGCGTTTCTGGAATCGACCTCGCCGACGGGGTGATCGTAGGATTACTTTCGGTTCACGAACCCCGGAGGCGGGCCCATCCGTGGGTATGCCGGAGGCAATGTGTGGAGGACCTGTGAAGGTCCCAGGCGGCAGGGGCCGCCCCGGCCAGGGTTTCGTGTGAAGAGGCGATCCGGATGGGGGCGTTCCAGTGGGCGGCAGCGGCGCAGGCGGAACGAGTGGCGAGGCGGCCGGCCGCAATGAACAGCTGACCTCGTGGTTCGTCCGCAGCGGCTGGTCCAAGGGCGAGCTCGCCCGTCAGGTGAACCGCCGGGCCCGCCAGATGGGCGCCCACCACATCAGCACCGACACCTCCCGCGTGCGCCGCTGGCTCGACGGCGAGCAGCCGCGCGAACCCGTGCCGCGCATCCTCTCGGAGCTCTTCTCCGAACGCTTCGGTGCCGTCGTCGCCATCGAACAGCTCGGCCTGCGCAGCGCCCACCAGACCCCCTCCGTCTCCGGCGTCGACCTGCCCTGGGCCGGCCCCCAGACCGTGGAACTGCTCGGCGAGTTCTCCCGCAGCGACCTGATGCTGGCCCGCCGCGGCTTCCTCGGGACCTCCCTCGCCCTCTCCGCCGGCCCCGCCCTCATCGAGCCCATGCAGCGCTGGCTCGTCCCGATGCCGGCCGCCGACCCCGTGCCGCGCGACGGGGGAGCCCCGTCCGGCCACCGGCCGCCCCGCCTCTCCGAACCCGAGCTCGACCTCCTCGAGGCCACCACCGTGATGTTCCGCCAGTGGGACGCCCAGTGCGGCGGCGGACTGCGCCGCAAGGCCGTCGTCGGGCAGCTCCACGAGGTCACCGACCTGCTCCAGGAGAACCACCCGGCCCCGGTCATGAAGCGGCTCTTCAAGGTGGCCGCCGAACTCGCCGAGCTCGCCGGCTGGATGAGCTACGACATCGGCCTGCACCCCACCGCCCAGAAGTACTTCGTCCTCGCGCTGCACGCCGCGAAGGAGGCCGGGGACAAGCCGCTGGGCTCGTACATCCTCTCCAACATGAGCCGTCAGATGATCCACCTCGGCCGCCCCGAGGACGCCCTGGAGCTCATCCACCTCGCCCAGTACGGCAGCCGCGACTGCGCCGGGCCGCGCACCCAGGCCATGCTCTACGCGATGGAGGCCCGCGCCTACGCCAACATGGGCCAGCCCAGCCGCTGCAAGCGGGCCGTGCGCATGGCCGAGGACACCTTCGGCGACGTCGGTCTCGGGGGCGAACCGGAACCCGACTGGATCGGCTTCTTCTCCGAGGCGGAACTCAACGGCGAGAACTCGCACTCCTACCGGGACCTGGCCTACGTCGCCGGACGCAGCCCCACCTACGCCTCCCTCGCCGAACCCGTGATGGAGAAGGCCGTCGAGCTCTTCGCCAAGGACGAGGTCCACCAGCGCTCCTACGCCCTCAACCTCATCGGCATGGCCACCGTCCACCTGCTCCAGCGCGAACCCGAGCAGGCGACCGTCCTCGTCGACCAGGCCCTCGACGTGGCGCGAAAGGTGCGCTCCGAACGGGTGAACACCCGGCTCCGCAAGACCGTGGACACCGCCGCCCGTGAATACGGCGACGTCGCCGAGGTGGTCCGGCTGACCGACCTCCTCGCCTCCCGGCTCCCCGAGGCCGCCGAGGCCGTCTGAGCCGCCCCTGCGGCCCGGGCGCGCGCCTGACGCGCGCCCGGGCCCCGCCTGACCCTCACATGACACGGACCGGACCCGTACCTCACCGGTTCATTCAGGCGTAACACGCCCGACCTCTTCGTCATCGGAGCGAAACACCGAGCGGCGCCGCCGGAAACCGGCCTGCGCGAACCTCAGGGCCAATAACCGGCCAGACCCTGCGCCGCCGCTCAGGTACCCCACGATCGCCCGCACGCGAACGTACCGACGACGAGGAGACGCCGATGGCACCAGCCATCACGACCCTCGCAGCAGACGCCCCGACCCTGTCTGCCGCGAACACCGGGTTCATGCTCATCTGCTCCGCCCTGGTCATGCTGATGACCCCGGGACTCGCCTTCTTCTACGGAGGCATGGTCCGCGTCAAGAGCAGCCTCAACATGCTGATGATGAGCTTCGTCAGCCTCGGGATCGTGACGATCCTGTGGGTGCTCTTCGGCTTCAGCCTCGCCTTCGGCACCGATTCCGGCTCCGTCATCGGCTGGAACTCCGACTACGTGGGCCTCAGCGGCATCGGCATCACCGAGCTCTGGGACGGCTACACCATCCCCGTCTACGTCTTCGCCGTCTTCCAGCTGATGTTCGCGGTCATCACCCCCGCCCTGATCAGCGGCGCCCTCGCCGACCGCGTCAAGTTCAGCGCCTGGGTGCTCTTCACCGCCCTGTGGGTCACCGTCGTCTACTTCCCCGTCGCCCACTGGGTGTGGGGCGCCGGCGGCTGGCTCTTCGAGCTCGGCGTCATCGACTTCGCCGGCGGCACCGCCGTCCACATCAACGCCGGCGCCGCCGCCTTCGGCGTCATCCTGGTCATCGGCAAGCGCGTCGGCTTCAAGAAGGACCCGATGCGCCCGCACAGCCTCCCCCTCGTGATGCTCGGCGCCGGCCTGCTCTGGTTCGGCTGGTTCGGCTTCAACGCCGGATCCTGGCTCGGCAACGACGACGGCGTCGGCGCCGTCATGTTCGTCAACACCCAGGTCGCCACCGCCGCCGCCATGCTCGCCTGGCTCGGCTACGAGAAGCTGCGCCACGGCTCCTTCACCACCCTCGGCGCCGCCTCCGGCGCGGTCGCCGGCCTGGTCGCCATCACCCCCGCCGGCGGCTCCGTCAGCCCGCTCGGCGCGATCGCCGTGGGCGCCATCGCCGGCGTGCTGTGCGCCATGGCCGTCGGCCTGAAGTACCGGTTCGGCTACGACGACTCCCTCGACGTGGTCGGCGTCCACCTCGTCGGCGGCGTCGCGGGCTCCCTCCTCGTCGGCCTCTTCGCCACCGGCGGCGTCCAGTCCGACGCCAAGGGCCTCTTCTACGGCGGCGGCTTCGAGCAGCTCGGCAAGCAGGCGGTCGGAGTCTTCTCCGTCCTCGCCTACTCCCTCGTCGTATCGGCGATCATGGCCTTCCTCCTCGACAAGACCATCGGGATGCGGGTCGCCGAGGACGTCGAGGTCTCCGGCATCGACCAGGCCGAGCACGCCGAGACCGCCTACGACTTCAGCGGCGCCGGCGGCGGGATCTCCGCACGCAGCACCGCCTCCCAGGCCCCCGCGGCCGCAGCCAACAAGAAGGTCGACGCATGAAGCTGATCACCGCGATCGTCAAGCCCTACAAGCTCGACGACATCAAGGAGGCCCTCCACGCCTTCGGCATCCAGGGCCTGACCGTCTCGGAGGCCAGCGGATACGGCCGCCAGCGCGGCCACACCGAGGTCTACCGCGGCGCCGAGTACACCGTGGACCTCGTACCGAAGATCCGCATCGAGGTCCTCGCCGACGACGACGAGGCCGAGGAGCTCATCAACGTCATCGTCAGCGCCGCCCGCACCGAGAAGATCGGCGACGGCAAGGTGTGGAGCGTCCCCGTGGACTCCGTCGTCCGGGTCCGCACCGGCGAGCGCGGCGCCGACGCCCTCTAGCGGACGGGAGCCCCCGGTGACGAGCGCCGAAGCGACCACGCAGGACCCCACCGGCTCGGGACCCGGCGGCTACGCCGCGGCCCGGCTGCGACTCCTCGGGGAGGAGTCGCGGTCCGGGCCGTCACGGCGTTCCGCCCTCTCCGCCCTGACCGACCGGTGGCTGGACGACGCGTTCACGACCGCCGCGCAGGAGACCGGCGTACGGGGGGCCGCCCTGGTCGCCGTCGGCGGCTACGGCCGCGGGGAGCTCTCCCCGCGCAGCGACCTCGACCTGCTCCTGCTCCACGACGGCAAGGCCGGCCCCCGGGCGCTGGCCGCCCTCGCCGACCGCCTCTGGTACCCCGTCTGGGACCTCGGGCTGGCCCTCGACCACTCCGTGCGGACCCCCGCCGAGGCCCGCAAGGTCGCCGCCGAGGACCTCAAGGCCCACCTCGGGCTGCTCGACGCCCGGCTCGTCGCCGGCGACGCCGGACTCCTCGCCGGACTGCGCACCTCGGTGCTCGCCGACTGGCGCAACCAGGCCCCCCGGAGGCTGCCCCAGCTGCACGCCCTGTGCCGGGAGCGCGCCGAACGGGCCGGGGAGCTGCGGTTCCTGCTGGAGCCCGACCTCAAGGAGGCGCGCGGCGGGATCCGGGACGCCACCGCACTGCGGGCCGTCGCCGCCTCCTGGCTGGCCGACGCCCCGCGCGAGGGGCTCGACGGGGCCCGGCGCCGGCTGCTGGACGCGCGGGACGCCCTGCACCTGGTCACCGGCCGCGCCACCGACCGGCTGGCCCTCCAGGAACAGTCCCAGGTCGCCGCCCGGCTGGGGCTCCTCGACGCGGACGCCCTGCTGCGCGAGGTGTACGAGGCCGCCCGGGTCGTCGCCTACGCCGGTGACGTCACCTGGCGGGAGGTCGGACGGGTCCTGCGGGCCCGGGCCGCCCGGCCGCGGCTGCGCGGGCTGCTGGGCACCCGGGGCGCGGCGGCCGCCGCCGAACGGGCGCCGCTGGCCGACGGGGTCGTCGAGTCCGACGGGGAGGCCGTCCTGGCGCTCGCCGCCCGGCCCGAACGGGACCCCGTCCTGCCCCTGCGGTTCGGCGCGGCCGCCGCCCAGGCCGGGCTGCCCGTCTCGCTGCACGCCGTCCGCAGGCTCGCGGCCCAGGCCCGGCCGCTGCCCGTGCCCTGGCCCGCCGAGGCACGGGAGCAGCTGCTCACCCTGCTGGGCGCGGGGGAGCCGATGGTCGGGGTGTGGGAGGCGCTGGAGGCCGAGGGCCTGATCAGCCGGCTGCTGCCCGACTGGGAGCGGGTGCGCTGCCGCCCCCAGCACAACCCCGTCCACACCTGGACGGTGGACCGGCACCTGATCGAGACGGCCGTCCGGGCCTCGGCGCTGACCCGCCGGGTGGGCCGGCCCGACCTGCTGCTGATGGCGGCCCTCCTGCACGACATCGGCAAGGGCTGGCCCGGCGACCACTCCGTCGTCGGCGAGACCATCGCCCGCGACATGGCCGCACGGGTCGGCTTCGACGCCGAGGACACCGCCGTACTGGGCACGCTCGTACGCCACCACCTGCTGCTGGTGGACACCGCGACCCGGCGGGACCTCGACGACCCCGCCACCGTCACCGCGGTGGCGCGCGCCGTCGGCTCGACCGCCACCCTGGAGGTCCTGCACGCCCTGACCGAGGCCGACGCCCTGGCGACCGGGCCGGCCGCCTGGAGCACCTGGCGCGGCTCCCTGGTGGCCGACCTCGTGCGGCGGGTCGCCGCCGTGCTGAGCGGCGCCCCGGCGGCCGACCCGCAGCCGGAGCGGCCCACCGCGGAGCAGGAGCGCCTGGCCCTGGAGGCGCTGCGCACCGGGGAGCCGGTGCTCACCCTGCACGCCCGGCAGGAGGAGGACGACGCCGTCGGGGCCGAGCTCGCCGTGGCCGTCCCGGACCGGCCCGGGGTGCTCCCGGCCGTGGCCGGGGTGCTGGCGCTGCACCGGCTGACGGTGCGGGCGGCGGACCTGCGCTTCCTGGAGCTGCCCGACCATCTGGGCGAGGTGCTGGTGCTGCGGTGGCGGGTGGCGGCCGAGTACGGGACGCTGCCGCAGGCGGCCCGGCTGCGGACCGACCTGGTGCGGGCGCTGGACGGCTCGCTGGACGTCCCGGCCAAGCTGGCCGGCCGCGAGGCGGCGTACCCGCGCCGGCGGGGCGTGGTCCCCCCGCCGCCGCGCGTCACCGTGGTCCCGGACGTCTCCCCCCTGGCCACCGTCCTGGAGGTCCGCGCCCCCGACGCGGTGGGCCTGCTGCACCGCATCGGCCGCGCTCTGGAGGAGGGGGGCGTCCGGGTGCGCAGCGCCCACGTCTCCACGCTGGGCGCGAACGCCGTGGACACCGTCTACGTGGTCGACCCGGACGGCAAGCCCCTCCCGCCGGCGGCGGCCGCCGCCCTGGCCGCCCGGATCCAGTCGGCCCTGTCGTAGCCGCTGCGCGCGGCGGGACCCCGGCCCCGCCCCCGGGGGGTGGCGGGGCCGGATACCCTGGGGGACGACCACCACGCCCCCGACCCGAGGAATCGCGACCACCGTGTTCGATACGCTTTCCGACCGCCTCAGCGCGACCTTCAAGTCCCTCCGGGGCAAAGGCCGCCTCTCCGAGCAGGACATCGACGCTGCGGCGCGGGAAATCCGTATCGCCCTCCTCGAGGCCGACGTCGCGCTCCCGGTCGTCCGCTCCTTCATCGCGAACGTCAAGGAAAGGGCCCGCGGCGAGGAGGTCAGCAAGGCGCTGAACCCCGGCCAGCAGGTCCTCAAGATCGTCAACGACGAGCTGGTCTCCATCCTCGGCGGAGAGACCCGCCGCCTGCGGTTCGCCAAGACGGCGCCCACCGTGATCATGCTGGCCGGTCTCCAGGGTGCCGGTAAGACCACCCTCGCCGGAAAGCTCGGCCTCTGGCTCAAGGGGCAGGGCCACTCCCCGCTCCTCGTCGCCTGCGACCTCCAGCGCCCCAACGCCGTCAACCAGCTCAGCGTCGTCGCCGAGCGGGCCGGCGTGGCCGTCTACGCCCCCGCCCCCGGCAACGGCGTCGGCGACCCGGTCCAGGTCGCCAAGGACTCGATCGAGTACGCGCGCACCAAGCAGTACGACATCGTCATCGTCGACACCGCCGGCCGCCTCGGCATCGACGCCGAGCTGATGCAGCAGGCCGCGGACATCCGCGACGCCGTCAGCCCCGACGAGATCCTCTTCGTCGTCGACGCCATGATCGGCCAGGACGCGGTCAACACCGCCGAGGCCTTCCGCGACGGCGTCGGCTTCGACGGCGTCGTGCTCTCCAAGCTCGACGGCGACGCCCGCGGCGGTGCCGCGCTCTCCATCGCGCACGTCACCGGCAAGCAGATCATGTTCGCCTCGAACGGCGAGAAGCTCGACGACTTCGACGCCTTCCACCCGGACCGCATGGCGGGCCGGATCCTCGACATGGGTGACATGCTCACCCTCATCGAGCAGGCCGAGAAGACCTTCTCGCAGGCCGAGGCCGAGAAGATGGCGGCCAAGCTCGCCAAGGGCCCCAAGGAGTTCACGCTCGACGACTTCCTGGCCCAGATGGAGCAGGTCCGCAAGATGGGCTCCATCTCCAAGCTCCTCGGCATGCTGCCGGGCATGGGGCAGATCAAGGAACAGATCAACAACATCGACGAGCGCGACGTGGACCGCACCGCCGCGATCATCAAGTCGATGACCCCGGCCGAGCGCCAGGACCCGACGATCATCAACGGTTCGCGCCGCGCCCGTATCGCCAAGGGCTCCGGCGTCGAGGTCAGCGCCGTCAAGAACCTCGTCGAGCGGTTCTTCGACGCCCGCAAGATGATGTCCCGCATGGCCCAGGGCGGCGGCATGCCGGGCATGCCCGGCATCCCCGGGATGGGCGGCGGCCCCGGCCGGCAGAAGAAGCAGGTCAAGCAGGCCAAGGGCAAGCGCAAGAGCGGCAACCCGATGAAGCGCAAGGAAGAGGAGGCCGCGGCCGCGGCCCGGCGCGAGCAGGGCGGCCAGCCCGCCCTCCCCGCCGCCGGCGGCAACCCGTTCGGCCTCCCGGCGGGCGGCGGCCAGCCCGGCCAGGACTTCGACCTGCCGGACGAGTTCAAGAAGTTCATGAAGTAGCGGTCCGTACGGCGAAGGGCCCCGTGGTGCACGCACCGCGGGGCCCTTCCGCTGGGCGGGCACGGGGATGCCGCGTCGCTTAGGGTCGGCCGGGAGGACGGCATAAGGAGGCGCCCCCGTGCCCAGCCCCACCCCCGTACCGCCGCGCGACCGGGCCGACACCCCCTGGCGCTCGGAGGGCGCCCCGCCCGGCCCGCCGCCCCGCAGGAGGCCGCCCGGCGGCTGGCGCGGGCTGATCGTCGCCGCCCTGATCGTCTACCTGATCGCCAACGTCGTGCTCTCCTTCTTCAACGAGGGGGACGGGCCGACGATCTCGTACACCGAGTTCAGCAGACAGGTCGCCGACGGCAACGTCGAGAAGATCTACTCCAAGGGCGACGCCATCCAGGGCGAGCTGAAGACCAAGCAGCCCGTCCCCGGCGGCGAGGGCGACTACACCAAGTTCGTCACCCAGCGCCCCGCCTTCGCCGACGACCAGCTGTGGTCAGGCCTCACCTCCAAGGGCGTCACCGTCACCGCCTCCCCGGTGGTCGAGCAGCGCAGCTTCCTGGCCAACCTGCTGTTCTCCCTCGCCCCGATGCTGGTCCTGGTGGCCCTGTGGCTGCTCATCGCCCGCCGGATGGGCTCCGCCCTGGGCGGGCCCGGCGGCTTCGGCCGCAAGGCGCCGCCCCGGCCCGTCGAGCTGGAGGGCGCCGGACGCACCACCTTCGCGGACGTGGCCGGGATCGACGAGGTCAAGGGCGAGCTCAGCGAGGTCGTGGACTTCCTGAAGAACCCCGCGCAGTACCGCCGGCTGGGCGCCCGCATGCCCGGCGGCGTACTGCTCGCCGGCCCGCCCGGCACCGGCAAGACCCTGCTGGCACGCGCCGTCGCGGGCGAGGCCGGAGTGCCGTTCTTCTCGGCGTCCGCCTCCGAGTTCATCGAGATGATCGTCGGCGTCGGCGCCTCCCGGGTGCGCGAGCTCTTCGCCGAGGCCCGCAAGGTGGCCCCGGCGATCATCTTCATCGACGAGATCGACACCATCGGGCGGGTCCGCGGCGGCTCCGCCGCCATGGGCGGCCACGACGAGCGCGAGCAGACCCTCAACCAGATCCTCACCGAGATGGACGGCTTCTCCGGCTCCGAGGGCGTGGTCGTGGTGGCCGCCACCAACCGCGCCGACGTCCTCGACCCCGCCCTGACCCGCCCCGGCCGCTTCGACCGCGTGGTCGTCGTCGCCCCGCCCGACAAGGCCGGCCGCGAGGCGATCCTGCGCATCCACACCCGCGAGATCCCCCTCGCGTCCGGCGTGGACCTGGCCCAGGTGGCCCGCACCACCCCCGGGATGACCGGCGCCGAGCTCGCCAACCTCGCCAACGAGGCCGCCCTGCTCGCCGTCAGGCGCCGACAGGACGCGGTCACCCAGGCCGACCTCTCCGACGCCCTGGAGAAGGTCCAGCTGGGGGCCGAGCGCCCCCTGGTGATGCCGCAGGAGGAGCGCCGCCGCACGGCCTACCACGAGAGCGGCCACGCCCTGCTGGGCATGCTCCAGCCGGGCGCCGACCCCGTACGCAAGATCACCATCGTGCCGCGCGGGCGCGCGCTCGGCGTCACCCTCTCCACCCCCGACGCCGACCGCTACGCGTACACCGAGCCCTACCTGCGGGGCCGGATCATCGGCGCGCTCGGGGGCATGGCCGCCGAGCACGTCGTCTACGACGTCATCACCACGGGCGCCGAGAGCGACCTCGAACAGGTCACCAACATCGCCCGCGGCATGGTCGGCCGCTGGGGCATGAGCGAGCGCGTCGGCCGCCTGACCGCGATCCCGTCCGACGGCCAGGGCCCCTACGGCCTGACCGCCGCCCCCGCCACCCTCGACGCCGTGGACCACGAGATGCGGCGGATCGTGGACGAGTGCTACGAGGAGGCCTGCCGCCTGCTGACCGAGCACCGCCCGAAGCTCGACGCCCTGGCGGAGGCCCTCCTGGCGGCCGAGACCCTCGACGAGCACGCCGCGTACGAGGCGGCCGGCATCCCCCGGACCGCCAAGAACCACGGCACGCGCTGAGCGCTACGCCACCCGGGCGATGACGTACCGCAGGATGTTCGGCAGCCACACCGCCCCGTCGGACCGCTCGTACGGGTGAAGGGCCTCCGCCAGCTCCTTCTCCGCCAGCGCCGGGTCCGCCGCCGGGCAGGGCCCGGACCCGGTCCCCGCGACGGGGTACATCCCGGTCGACAGCAGCCCGCGCACGGCGCTGTCCGCGTCGGCGTACCCGAAGGGGCAGAACACCCGCCCCGACCCGTCCGGCACCAGCCCGGCACCCTCCACCACCGCGTCCAGGTCCCGGACCACCGGCCCGCCGCCGAGCACCGCCGGCACCGTGCACCGCTCGGCCGGACCCCAGCCCGCCAGCACCACCGCCCCGCCCCGCCGGACCGCGGGCAGGGCCGCCTCCAGGGCGCCCTCGGCGGGCGAGAAGGCCAGCAGCACGTCGTAGGGGCGGGCCGCGGGCACCGGGGGAGCGGCCACCACCTCCAGCAGCCGCTCGCGGGCCAGCGCCCGCCGGGCCGGGTCCGCCTCCACGCCCGTGGCGGCGGCGCCCCGTCCGGCGGCCAGCAGCAGGGCCAGCCCGGCCCCGCAGTCGAGCCCCAGCAGCCGGGTTCCGGGCCCGACCTCCAGCCGGTCGTAGACCGCCTCGTACAGCGGTACCAGCATCCGTTCCTGGATCTCCGCCCAGTCACGGGCGACGAGCGTCGCCGTCGGCGTCGGTGTCATCGAAAGAGCGCTCCTGATTCCGTCTCGCCCCCTTGCCCCCGTTGCCAGAGAACTCCCCATCGGCCCCCGCGTCCAGAGGAGTGCGCCACCCGATTCACGCATCCGGTGCCCGGCGCCGTACCATTCGCGCCATGGCAAAGGCACCCGTTCTCACCCCGCAGGCGGAGGATTTCCCCCGCTGGTACCAGGATCTGATCAACAAGGCCGAGCTGGCCGACAACGGTCCGGTCCGCGGCACCATGGTCATCCGACCGTACGGCTACGGCCTGTGGGAGCGGATGCAGCAGGAGATGGACGCCCGGATCAAGGAAGCCGGTGCCCAGAACGCCTACTTCCCGCTGTTCATCCCCCAGTCGTACCTGACCAGGGAGGCGGAGCACGTCGAGGGCTTCGCCCCCGAGCTCGCGGTGGTCACCCACGGCGGCGGCAAGGAGCTCGAGGAGCCGGTCGTCGTCCGGCCCACCTCCGAGACGATCATCAACGACTACTTCTCCAAGTGGGTCCAGAGCTACCGGGACCTGCCCCTGCTGATCAACCAGTGGGCCAACGTGGTCCGCTGGGAGATGCGCCCCCGCGTGTTCCTCCGGACGAGCGAGTTCCTCTGGCAGGAGGGCCACACCGCCCACGCCACGTACGAGGACGCCCGCGACTACGCCGCGCACATCCACCGGAACGTGTACGGCGACTTCATGACCAACGTGCTCGGCATCGACGTCGTGCTCGGCCGCAAGACCCCCAAGGAGCGCTTCGCCGGCGCCATCAACACCCTCACCCTCGAGGGCATGATGGGCGACGGCAAGGCCCTGCAGATGGGCACGAGCCACGAGCTCGGCACCAACTTCGCCAAGGCCTTCAACACCTCCTACCTCTCCAAGGAGGGGCAGCAGGAGCTGGTCTGGCAGACCTCGTGGGGCGTCTCGACCCGCATGGTCGGCGGTCTGATCATGTCCCACGGCGACGACAACGGCCTGCGCGTCCCGCCGCGCCTGGCGCACGTCCAGGTCGTCGTCATGGCGATCAAGGGCGACGAGGCCGTGGCCAAGGTCCGCGAGATCGGTGCGCAGCTGAAGGCCGCGGGCCTGCGCGTGCACGTCGACGACCGCGTCGACACCCCGTTCGGCCGCCGCGCCGTGGACTGGGAGCTCAAGGGCGTACCGGTCCGCATCGAGATCGGCCCCCGCGACCTGGAGAACGGCACCGCGATGCTGGCCCGCCGGATCCCCGGCGGGAAGGAGCCGGTGCAGATCGACGCGCTGGCCGACCTGCTGCCCAAGGTCCTCGACGAGGACCAGGCCCAGCTGCTGCGCGAGTCCCGCGAGCGCCGGGTGTCCCGCACGACCGACGTCGCCACCATCGAGGAGGCCGCCGAGGCCGCCCTCGCCGGCGGCTGGGCGCGGATCCCGTGGAGCGTCCTGGGCCCGGAGGGCGAGGCCAAGCTCGGCGAGCAGGCCGTGACCGTCCGCTGCCTGGTGGCCGAGGACGGGTCGGTTCCGGAGGCGGACGACGCCCCCGGTACCCTCGCGATCGTCGCGCGCTCGTACTGAGCCCCAGCTTCCACGCCCCCGGCGCGCGGCTTCGGCCGCACGCCGGGGGCTGATTTTTTTGGTCGGCGTTACGTACCGACTCCTCCTGGGATCGGCGCACCCGTCCTCGTCGGGACGCATGAGACTGAACTGACTGGTACGTGCAAAAAATTTGGAATGGCCCGGAATCGGAACACCGGGGCACCCCGGCTCGTTGTCACGACGTGAGCACGACACCACCTGTTCTCGCCGCAGAGCTGGCGCAGGCGTGGGCCGACATTCAGCGGTACCACCCCGAGCTGCCTGACCTTGCCGCGCCCGAGTCCCTGATCGGAGAGTCCTCGTCCGCCTGTGGCGCCGAACTCTCCTTCGAGCGACTGCTGCACGAGGCAGTCCACGGCATCGCGGCCGCCCGCGGAGTCCGTGACACCTCGCGAGCGGGCCGCTACCACAACCGCAGATTCCTCGCGATCGCCGAGGAGATGGGGCTGGACCACTCCGAGGAGCCGCACGCCAGCAGCGGGTTCTCCCTGGTCTTCCTCAACCCCGAGGCCAAGAAGCGCTACCGGCCCACGATCGAGCGGCTCCAGCGCGCCCTCAAGGCGCACACGGCCGCCACGGCCGCCGACACCAAGCGCAGCTTCCGCGGTCCGGCTGCCCGGCACGGCTCCTCGGGCGGCGGCGTGCGGGTCAAGGCGGTCTGCGACTGCGGGCGCAACGTACGGGTCGTGCCCTCCGTGCTGGCCCAGGCGCCGATCGTCTGCGGCGGCTGCATGAAGCCGTTCCGCATCCCCGAGGTCGCCACCGCGGCGGCGTCCTGACGCGGCGCCCCGGCGGGCGGTGTGGTGATCCTCCCCGCTCGGAGGCGCCGCGGGCATGTGGCACAATGGGCAGCTGTACTCGACAGCCGCACAGGACCCCTCTCTCCTCCGGCTGACGCGTCCATCGGGCACCCGAGTACCGCAACCCCACGTGGCATCTCAAGTGCCCAACCACGTCAAGTTCAGGAGACACCACTCCAGTGGCAGTCAAGATCAAGCTCAAGCGCCTCGGTAAGATCCGCTCCCCGCACTACCGCATCGTCGTCGCCGACGCCCGCACCCGCCGGGACGGCCGCGCGATCGAGGAGATCGGCATCTACCAGCCGACGTACAACCCCTCGCGCATCGAGGTCAACGCCGAGCGCGCGCAGTACTGGCTGTCCGTGGGCGCCCAGCCCACCGACGCCGTTCTCGCCATTCTGAAGCTCACCGGTGACTGGCAGGCGCACAAGGGCCTCCCGGCCCCCGCGCCGCTGCTGCAGCCGGCGACGAAGGAAGACAAGCGTCGCTCCTTCGACGAGTTCGCCAAGGCCCTCGAGGGCATCGGCGAGGCCAAGGGCGAGGCCATCACGCAGAAGAAGAAGGCCGACAAGAAGGCGGACGAGGCTGACGCCGCCGCCGAGTCGACCGAGGCCTGATCATGCTCGAGGAGGCTCTTGAGCACCTCGTAAAGGGCATTGTGGACAACCCCGACGACGTGCAGGTCGCCTCGCGCAACCTGCGCCGCGGGCAGGTGCTCGAGGTCCGGGTGCACCCCGAGGACCTCGGGAAGGTGATCGGCCGCAACGGCCGCACCGCACGTGCGCTGCGTACCGTCGTGGGCGCCATCGGCGGGCGGGGGATCCGCGTCGACCTCGTCGACGTGGACCAGGTCCGCTGAGCAGTTGAATCACCGGCACGGGCCGGGGAGGGCACACGTGCCCGCCCCGGCCCGTCGTCGTCTGAACAGGAGAGGCACAAACACAGTGGAGCTGGTAGTCGCGCGGATCGGCCGCGCCCACGGCATCAAGGGTGAGATCACCGTCGAGGTGCGCACGGACGAGCCCGAGCTGCGGCTCAGCCCCGGTGCCGTGCTCCGCACCGACCCGGCGTCGGCGGGCCCGCTGACCATCGAGGCGGGCCGGGTGCACAGCGGCCGGCTCCTGCTGCGCTTCGCGGGGGTCAAGGACCGCACCGCCGCCGAGGCGCTGCGCAACACCCTCCTCATCGCGGACGTGGACCCCGCGGAGCTGCCGGAGGAGGAGGACGAGTACTACGACCACCAGCTGATGGACCTGGACGTGGTGCTGGAGGACGGCACCGAGATCGGCCGGATCACCGAGATCTCCCACCTCCCCTCGCAGGACCTGTTCATCGTCGAGCGCCCGGACGGATCCGAGGTGATGATCCCCTTCGTCGAGGAGATCGTCGCCGAGATCGACCTGGAGGAGCAGCGCTGCGTCATCACCCCGCCGCCGGGGCTGATCGACGACCGCGCCGAGATCGCCTCCGCCCGTGACGCGGAGGCCGCCGAGGCCGCGAAGCCCGGGGACGACGCCTGATGCGGCTCGACGTCGTCACGATCTTCCCGGAGTACCTGGAGCCCCTGAACGTCTCCCTCGTCGGCAAGGCGCGGGCCCGCGGGCAGCTCGACGTCCACGTGCACGACCTGCGGGACTGGACGTACGACCGGCACAACACGGTCGACGACACCCCGTACGGCGGCGGCCCCGGCATGGTGATGAAGACCGAGCCGTGGGGCGAGGCCCTGGACGCGGCCCTGGCGGACGGCTACGAGTCCGGCGCCCACGGCCCGGTCGTGGTCGTGCCCACCCCCAGCGGCCGGCCCTTCACCCAGGAACTGGCCGTCGAGCTCTCCGAGCGCCCGTGGCTGATCTTCACCCCGGCCCGGTACGAGGGCATCGACCGCCGCGTCATCGACGAGTACGCCACGCGCATGCCGGTGTACGAGGTCTCCATCGGCGACTACGTCCTGGCGGGCGGCGAGGCGGCCGTCCTGGTCGTCACGGAGGCGGTCGCCCGGCTGCTGCCCGGGGTGCTGGGCAACGCCGAATCGCACCGCGACGACTCCTTCGCCCCCGGCGAGATGGCCAACCTGCTGGAGGGCCCCGTCTACACCAAGCCCCCGCAGTGGCGCGGGCGGGAGATCCCCGAGGTGCTGCTCAGCGGCCACCACGGGAAGATCGCCCGCTGGCGCCGGGACGAGGCCTTCCGCCGCACCGCGCAGAACCGCCCCGACCTGATCGAGCGCTGCGAGGCCTCCGCCTTCGACAAGAAGGACCGGGAGATCCTGAGCATCCTGGGCTGGAAACCGTCCGGAGACGGCCGATTTTGGCGCAGGCCGGAGGCCGTGGAAGAATAGGCGGCTGCTGTGTGCTCGCGTACGCCCCTGCCACAGGGGGATCGTCGTCCGCCGGGTGACACGGCTCTCGAATTCTCTACGGAAACCCGCACCGGCGACCTGTGGCGTCGTGCGAAGAAAGCAGACGAACTCATGTCTCACCTGCTCGATGGCGTCAACGCCGCCTCCCTGCGTACGGACGTCCCGGCCTTCCGCCCGGGTGACACGATCAACGTGCACGTCCGCGTGATCGAGGGCAACCGCTCCCGTATCCAGCAGTTCAAGGGTGTTGTCATCCGCCGCCAGGGCTCCGGCGTCTCGGAGACCTTCACGGTCCGCAAGGTCTCCTTCAGCGTCGGCGTGGAGCGTACCTTCCCGGTCCACTCCCCGATCTTCGAGAAGATCGAGCTCGTCACCCGCGGTGACGTGCGTCGCGCCAAGCTGTACTTCCTCCGTGAGCTCCGCGGCAAGGCCGCGAAGATCAAGGAGAAGCGCGACCGCTGATCTCCTCTCCGGGTCCCGGGGACGGCCGGATAGGCTCGCCCCCGATGGACACCGAAGCAGAGCTCACACAGCGCGGCCACTCCTCCCCCGAGCAGGGGGAGGGGCGGTCGCGCTTCGCGTTTTCCAGGACGCGCGGCGCCTCCGGCCCCTGGCGGCGGGCCGGGGTGCTGGGCGTGGTCTGCACGGTCTTCCTGCTGCTGGTCAGCAATTTCGTGGTCCAGCCCTTCCTGATCCCCAGCCGGTCCATGGAGCCGACCCTGCGGGTCGGCGACCGGCTCCTGGTGAACAAGCTGGCGTACCGTTTCGGCTCGACGCCGAAACGGGGGGACGTGGTGGTCTTCGACGGCACCGGGTCCTTCGTACGGGAGCCCGCCCGCGGCAACCCGGTCGGCGACGCCGTGCACGGCGTCGCTTCGGCGCTGGGGCTGGCGGAGCCCTCGGACACCGACTTCGTGAAGCGGGTCGTGGGCGTCGGAGGGGATGACGTGGTGTGCTGTGACGCGGGCGGCCGGATCCGGGTCAACGGGGTCGCCGTGGACGAGCCGTACCTGTATCCCGGGGACACCCCCTCGAGCGTGCCCTTCCGGATCGTCGTCCCGCTGGGGACCCTGTGGGTCATGGGCGACCACCGCTCCCAGTCCCGGGACTCGCGGGACCACCTGGGGGAGCCGGGCGGGGGGATGGTGCCGGTGGAGAAGGTGATCGGGCGGGCCGACTGGATCGGCTGGCCGCCGTCCCGCTGGGACGGACTGTCCGCGGCGGCCGCGGCCGGGGGCCCGCATGGGTAGCCGGGGGCGGCCGCGGGGCGGCCGGGAGCGGGAGCAGCGCCCGGAGCCGGGGCCCGCGCGCGGGACCGGGGCGGGGGCGCGGCCGCAGTCGGGTTCCCGGTCCGGTGCACGGCCGGGTGCCCAGGCCGACCCCGGTCCCGGGGCCGGTTCCCCGGCCGGGGCCGAGCCGCCGGCGGATCCGGCGGAGGGCGGGGGGCGGGCCCAGCGGCGCCGGATGGCGCGCAAGGTGCGCAGGCGTCGGCGCACCCGGCGGGTGGGCGAACTGCCGCTGCTGGTGGCGGTGGCCCTGTGCATAGCCCTGGTCCTCAAGACCTTCCTCGTCCAGGCGTTCTTCATCCCGTCCGGTTCGATGGAGCAGACGATCCGGATCGGCGACCGGGTGCTGGTGGACAAGCTGACCCCCTGGTTCGGCTCCAAGGTCGAGCGGGGGGACGTCGTCGTCTTCAAGGACCCCGGAGGCTGGCTCAAGGGCGAGGCGGCCCGGCCGGCCCAGGACCCGGCGGGCCTGAAGCAGATCAAGCAGACCCTGACCTTCATCGGCCTGCTGCCCTCGGCCGACGAGCAGGATCTGATCAAGCGGGTCATCGGCATCGGCGGCGACACCGTGGCGTGCTGCGACAACCGGGGACGGGTGACCGTCAACGGCAGGCCGCTCGATGAGCCTTACGTGTCACCCGGGAACTCCCCCTCCGACATCCCCTTCGAGGTGCACGTACCCGCCGGGCGGCTCTTCGTGATGGGCGACCACCGCGCCAACTCGGCCGATTCCCGCTACCACCTCGACGAGGCGTTCGACGGCACCATCGACGAGAAGGGCGTGGTGGGACAGGCCGTGGTGATCGCCTGGCCGTTCGACCACTGGCGCCGGCTGGAGCAGCCCGCGACCTTCCTCGACGTTCCGGATCCCGTCCGCGCCGGGCGGCGCCGGCGGCCCGGCGGACGCCGTCGGGGCACCGCGTTCGCATAGTGTGTTCCCGGTCTCCCGCGCCTTAGGGAACTCCCGCTCGTTAAGGGAGGGGAGGGCCCGCTCCTGTTCCGGTGCGGGCGGTGGTTTCCGAGTGAGGAGTGGATGTGGGGGATGTGGCGGTAGGCGCTCGATCCGGACGCGATGAGGGCGAGGAGCGGCCGGACGATGCCGTCACGCACGAGACCGACGAGGCGGGTGCGGAGGCGAAGCAGCACCGCTCCTTCTGGAAGGAGCTCCCGCTCCTCATCGGCATCGCCCTGGTGCTGGCCCTGCTGATCAAGACCTTCCTGGTCCAGGCGTTCTCGATCCCGTCCGACTCGATGCAGAACACCCTGCAGCGCGGTGACCGGGTGCTCGTGGACAAGCTGACCCCGTGGTTCGGCTCGGAGCCCGAGCGCGGCGAGGTCGTCGTGTTCCACGACCCGGCGCACTGGCTGGAGGGGGAGCCCACCCCCGAGCCCAACGTCGTGCAGAAGGTCCTCAGCTGGATCGGCCTGATGCCGTCCGCCGAGGAGAAGGACCTGATCAAGCGGACCATCGCCATCGGCGGGGACACCGTGGAGTGCAAGCGGGGCGGCCCGGTCGTCGTCAACGGCAAGGCGCTGGACGAGCCGTACATCTACCCCGGCAACACCCCCTGTGACGACGCGCCGTTCGGGCCGATCACCGTGCCCAAGGGCAAGATCTGGGTGATGGGCGACCACCGCCAGAACTCCCAGGACTCCCGCTACCACATGCAGGACTCCACCCAGGGCTTCGTGCCGGTCAGCGACGTCGTCGGACGGGCCGTGGTCGTCGCCTGGCCGGTCACCCGCTGGGCCACGCTGCCGGTCCCGGACACCTTCGACCAGAAGGGCATCGACAAGCAGCTCCCCGCGCCCCTGCACTCGCCGCAGGCCGCCGGCGTCGGCGTGGCCGACGTCAACTCGGCCGCCCTGGGCCTCGTGGGCGCCGTGCCCCTCGTCCTGTGGCGCCGGCGGAGGCTGACCAAGGGGCGTACCGCCCGGTAGGGTGCCGCCCAGGCCGGACACCGCCGGGTGGCGGCCATCTCCGGGTATGGGGGCGCACCAATGGGCGGAACGCAGGCAATACGCGCGAGCGCGAGAGATGGCCGCGGCGGCCTCGGCAACACATTGTCGGGCATCGCCGTGGCCATCGGCTTCGCGCTCTTCCTCGGCGGCTTCGTCTGGGGGGCGCTGGTGTACCAGCCCTACACGGTGCCGACGAACTCCATGGTCCCCACCGTGCAGCCGGGTGACCGCGTGCTGGCGCAGCGGATCGGCGGCGGCGAGGTGCGCCGCGGCGACGTGGTCGTCTTCAAGGACGCCCAGTGGAGCGACTCGCCCATGGTCAAGCGCGTCGTGGCCGTCGGCGGCGACACCGTCTCCTGCTGCGGCCAGGGCGGGAGGCTGACCGTGAACGGAAAGCCGCTCGAGGAGCCCTACGTGGACCAGGCCGGGCGCGACGCGCTGGCCGCGGGGACGACCTCCTTCGAGGTGACCGTGCCCGAGGGCAACCTCTTCCTCATGGGCGACCGGCGCTCCGGCTCCCTCGACTCGCGGGCGCACCTCCAGGACGCCGGCCAGGGCACGGTCCCCCGCTCGGCGGTCGTCGCCCGCGTCGACGCGCTGGCCTGGCCGAACTCGGGGATGCTGGAGCGCCCCCGGGTGTTCGCGGCCCTTCCCGGCGGGATCTCGCAGCCCGGACCGCTGCGGCTCCAGGTGGCCGCGGTGCTGGGCGGAGCGGCCCTGGTGGTGCTGGGGGCCGCATACGGGCCGGTCGCCCGGGTCCTGGGACGCGGACGGGCTCGGGGGCGCTCCGGTGGACGCTGAGCGGGCCCGGGAGCCGGGCGCGCGGCGGCCCCGGAAGGTGTCCCGGGTGGTCCTGCTGGACCCGGAGGACCGGATCCTGCTGCTGCACGGCTTCGAACCGGACGACCCCGCCGACCACTGGTGGTTCACCCCGGGCGGCGGGCTGGAGGGCGACGAGACCCGCGAACAGGCCGCGCTGCGGGAACTCGCGGAGGAGACGGGGATCACCGAGGTGGAGCTGGGGCCGGTGCTGTGGCACCGCTACTGCTCCTTCCCCTTCGACGGCCTGCGCTGGGAGCAGGACGAGTGGTACTTCCTGGCCCGGACCTCGCAGACCGCGACCGCGCTGGACGGGCTGACCCCGCTGGAGCGGCGCAGCGTCACGGGGGCGAGATGGTGGACCTCCGAGGAACTGCTCGCGGCCCGTGAGACGGTGTACCCGACCAAGCTCGCAGGGCTGCTGAGGACGCTGCTCGACGACGGTCCCCCGGACGCTCCGGTGGTCCTGCCCCCGGAAATCGTTTAGGGGCGCACGGCGCTGGCGCACAATAGGGGGACGCACGGCTGAAGGGGAACATGCCATGAGCGCCGAGGACCTCGAGAAGTACGAGACCGAGATGGAGCTGAAGCTCTATCGGGAGTACCGCGACGTCGTCGGGCTGTTCAAGTACGTGATCGAGACCGAACGCCGTTTCTACCTCACCAACGACTACGAGATGCAGGTGCACTCGGTCCAGGGGGAGGTGTTCTTCGAGGTCACGATGGCCGATGCCTGGGTCTGGGACATGTACCGGCCCGCCCGCTTCGTCAAGCAGGTGCGGGTGCTGACCTTCAAGGACGTGAACATCGAGGAGCTCAACAAGAGCGACCTCGAACTCCCGGGCGGCTGAGCCGGCCGGGCTCCCCCCGGGCCCGCCGCCGGGCTCCCCGGCTCACCCGCACGGGTGAGCCGGCCGTCCACAGCGCCAGGGTTGTCCACCAAGATCCACTCGATGGGCCGGTCCGCGGGATCGTCGGTGCCGGAGGTGGTGCCGGATGGACGCGAAGGGTGTGGCACGGCAGGCGTTGGGCCGGTACGGCGAGGAGCTCGCCGTACGGCGGCTCACCGAGTCGGGGATGACGGTGATCGCCCGGAACTGGCGGTGCCGGGGCGGGGAGATCGACATCGTCGCGCGGGACGGGGACGCCCTCGTCGTGTGCGAGGTCAAGACGCGGCGCACGGGGGACTTCGAGCACCCCATGGCCGCGGTCCGGGCCGGGAAGGCCGACCGGCTGCGCTGGCTGGCCGGGCGCTGGCTCGCCGACCACGGGGGACCGCCCCCGGGCGGGGTGCGCATCGACCTGGTCGGGGTCCTGCTGCCCCGGCGCGGCGCGCCCGTCGTCGAGCACGTCCGGGGGGTGGCGTGATGGGGTTCGCGCGGGCCTGCTCGGTGGCCCTGGTGGGCGTCGAGGGCGTCGTGGTGGAGGTCCAGGCGGACCTGGAGCCGGGGGTGGCGGCCTTCACCCTGGTGGGCCTGCCCGACAAGACCCTGATCGAGAGCCGGGACCGGGTACGGGCGGCGGTGGTGAACTCCGGCGCCCCCTGGCCGCAGAAGAAGCTCACGGTCGGACTCAGCCCGGCCTCCGTGCCGAAATCCGGCGCCCATTTCGACCTGGCCGTCGCGGCGGCCGTCCTGGGGGCCGCCGAGGTCGTCGACCCCGGGGCGATCGCCGACCTGGTGCTCATCGGGGAGCTGGGACTGGACGGCCGGGTGCGCCCGGTCCGCGGGATCCTGCCGGCCGTGCTCGCCGCCGCCGGGGCGGGGTACCGGCAGGTGGTGGTGCCGCAGCAGTGCGCCGCCGAGGCCTCCCTGGTCCCGGAGGTGGCGGTGCTGGGCGTGCGCAGCCTGCGGCAGCTGATCGCCGTCCTGACCGACGCACCGGTCCCCGAGGAGGACCCGCCGGACGGGGAGGGCCGCCCGGACCCGATGCTCGCCGGGCTGCTCCTGCCGGGCGCCGGACTCGGCACGGGCCTGGCCCGGGGCGGGGCGCAGGCCCCGGACGTCCCCGACCTCGCCGACGTCGCCGGGCAGCACGGTGCCCGCCGGGCCCTGGAGGTGGCCGCCTCCGGGGGACACCACCTCTTCCTCAACGGTCCCCCGGGCGCAGGCAAGACCATGCTCGCCGAGCGGCTGCCCTGGATCCTGCCGCCGCTCACCCGACAGGACTCCCTGGAGGTGACGGCCGTCCACTCGGTCGCGGGAATCCTCCCGCCCGGCGAACCGCTGGTCTCCCGGCCCCCGTACTGCGCGCCGCACCACTCGGCGACCATGCAGTCACTGGTGGGCGGCGGGGCCGGGATCCCCAGGCCCGGGGCGGTCTCCCTGGCTCACAAAGGCGTGCTCTTCCTGGACGAGGCCGCGGAGTTCAGCGGGAAGGTGCTGGACGCCCTGCGCCAGCCCCTGGAAGCCGGGCACGTGGTCATCGCCAGGGCCGCCGGGGTGGTACGGCTGCCCGCCCGCTTCCTGATGGTCCTCGCGGCCAACCCCTGTCCCTGCGGACGGCACACCCTGACCGGGCCCGGGTGCGAATGCCCCTCCCCGGTGATCCGGCGCTACCAGGCCCGGCTGTCGGGCCCGCTGCTCGACCGGGTCGACCTGAGGGTGGAGGTGGAACCGGTCACCCGCTCCGACCTGCTCGGCCGGGGCGGCCGGGGAGAGACCACGCGGGCCGTCGCCGACCGGGTGCGGGAGGCCCGGGAGCGGGCCGCCGCCCGGTACGAGGGCACCCCCTGGCGGCTCAACGCCGAGGTCCCCGGGCACGAGCTGCGCACCCGGTGGCCGGCCGGCCCCGGAGCCCTGGGGCAGGCCGAGCGGGAGATGGAGCGCGGGCTGCTCACGGCCCGGGGGCTGGACCGGGTGCTGCGGGTCGCCTGGACCGTCGCCGATCTGCGCGGCCGCGACCGCCCCGAGGCGCTGGACGCGGCCGTCGCGCTGGAACTGCGCACCGGGATCGCCCGCGGGGCGGCGCAGGTCCTGGGGGCGGGGTCGTGAGCGCCGCCGGCCGGGCGGATCCGGAGTTCCTGGCCCGGGCGGCGCTCACCCGGGTCCTGGAGCCCGGGGACGAGCACGGCGGGCGCTGGCTGCGGGAGTTCGGCCCCGTCGCGCTGATGGGGCTCCTGACCGGGACCGCCGGCGCGGAGCCCGGCCCGCTGACGGGGGTGGGCCCCGAGCGGCTCGCCGGGTACCGCCGGCGGGCGGCGCTGGCGGATCCCGGGCAGGACCTGGAGCGGGCGGCCGCGGAGGGCGTCCGGTTCGTCTGCCCGGGAGCGGCGGAGTGGCCGACCCAGCTCGACGACCTCGGCGACGCCCGGCCCGTGGGGCTCTGGCTGCGGGGCCGGCCGAACCTGCGGACCTGGGCCCTGCGCTCCGTCGCCGTGGTCGGCGCCCGCGCCTGCACCCCGTACGGGGCCCACATGGCGCAGACCCTGGCCGCCGGGCTCGCCGAGCGGGGCTGGGTGGTGGTCTCCGGGGCGGCGTACGGGATCGACGGCGCCGCCCACCGCGGGGCCCTCGCCTCCGGCGGCGCCACGGCCGCGGTCCTGGCCTGCGGAGTGGACACGGCCTACCCGCGCGGCCACGCCGGGCTGCTCGGCCGGATCACCCGCCAGGGACTGGTGCTGGGCGAACTCCCGCCCGGCAGCCATCCCACGCCCAGCCGGTTCGTCCTGCGCAACCGGGTCATCGCCGCCCTCACCCGGGGCACGGTGGTCGTGGAGGCCGCGCAGCGCAGCGGCTCCCTCGTGACCGCCCGCCGGGCCCAGCAGCTGGGCCGCCTCACCATGGGGGTCCCCGGGCCCGCCACCAGCGGCCTCTCCGCCGGGGTGCACGAGCTGCTGAGGGGCGAGGCGTTCCTGGTCACCGACGCCGCCGAGGTCGTCGAGCTGGTCGGCGCCATGGGCGAGCTGGCGCCCGTCCGGCGCGGGCCCGTCCTCCCCCGCGATCTCCTGGACCCGGGGGCCGCGCGGGTGCTCGAAGCGCTCCCCGCCGGCCGGCCCGCCGACGTGGACGAGCTCTCCCTCGCCGCGGGCACCGGTACCGATGAAGTCATCGGCAGACTGTACGAACTTCACTCTCTGGGGTTCGTCGAACGGCAGGGCGACGCCTGGCGGTTGACCCGTCGCCGGCCCGAGGGGGAGGGGGAATCCGGAGCCGCCCGGCGAGGCGGTCGTTGACCTGGGGCGTTCCGGTGAAAGAGTGAAGGCGATGAGAGACGCGGTCTTCCCCGAGGCGGCCGCCCGGGCCGTGCGCGAGGCGCCGGTACCGGGCCGCCCGCGCGGGTCCGGGCGCCCCTGCGGCCCTGCGCCATCCCGTACTCTTCGCGCACCGCGACACTTCCGTCACGCTACGCTCCCAAGGAATCCCGCTCCGGCAAAGGCGAAGCATGCCCCAGCACACCTCAGGGTCCGACCGCGCTTCGGTGCCACCCGCTGCCCGTGGCAGCGTGCGGTCCGCCGAGCCCTCGTCCCTGGAGCTGCTCTGGCGCTCATACAAGGACTCCGGTGACGAGCGGCTGCGGGAGCAGCTGATCCTGCACTACTCGCCGCTGGTCAAGTACGTGGCGGGCCGGGTCAGCGTCGGCCTCCCGCCCAACGTGGAGCAGGCCGACTTCGTCTCCTCGGGGGTCTTCGGGCTGATCGACGCGATCGAGAAGTTCGACATCGACCGGTCCATCAAGTTCGAGACGTACGCGATCACCCGGATCCGCGGCGCGATGATCGACGAGCTGCGGGCGCTGGACTGGATCCCGCGCTCCGTCCGCCAGAAGGCCCGCGCCGTGGAGCGCGCCTACGCCACCCTGGAGGCGCAGCTGCGGCGCACCCCGACCGAGGGCGAGGTCGCGGGGGAGATGGGCATCGGGGTCGAGGAACTCCACACCGTCTTCAGCCAGTTGTCCCTGGCCAACGTGGTCGCCCTGGAGGAGCTGCTGCACGTCGGCGGCGAGGGCGGCGACCGCCTGTCCCTGATGGACACCCTGGAGGACACCGCCGCCGACGACCCGGTGGAGGTGGCCGAGGACCGGGAGCTGCGCCGGCTCCTCGCCCGGGCCGTCAACACCCTCCCGGAGCGGGAGAAGACGGTCGTGACCCTGTACTACTACGAGGGCCTCACCCTCGCCGAGATCGGCCACGTCCTGGGTGTGACCGAGAGCCGGGTCAGCCAGATCCACACCAAGTCCGTGCTCCAGCTGCGCGCCAAACTCGCGGACGTCGGCCGCTGACCCGCCCCCCGCCGGAGCGGCCGGTGGAGCTTGCGCACGCTCCGTACAGTGGTGACGTGCCCAGGATTCGAGCGGCCTCCGTGGCCGAGCACCGGTCGATGCAGCGCGGCGCCCTGTTGGACGCGGCGCGCTCCCTGCTGTCGGAAGGCGGGACCGAGGCCCTGACCTTCCCCGCCCTCGCGGAGCGGACGGGCCTCGCCCGGTCCTCCGTGTACGAGTACTTCAAGTCGCGCGCGGCCGTCGTCGAAGAGCTGTGCGCGGTGGACTTCCCCGTCTGGGCCGCCGAGATCGAGGCGGCGATGGCGGCCGCGCCGACCCCCGCCGCCAAGATCGAGGCGTACGTGCGCAGCCAGCTGGACCTGGTGGGCGACCGCCGCCACCGTGCGGTGGTGGCCATCTCCGCCGGCGAGCTGGACGCGGGCGCGCGGGAGAAGATCCGCGCCGCGCACGGCGGCCTGGTCGCGATGATCGTCGAGGCGCTGGAGTCCCTCGGGCAGCCGGAGCCCCGGCTGGCCGCGATGCTGCTCCAGGGGGTCGTGGACGCGGCGGCCCGCCGGATCGAGCTCGGCGCCGCCGAGGACCCGGCCGTGATCACCGCCACCGCCGTCGGCATGGCCCTGCACGGCATCAGCGGCCCGTTCTGATCCGCGGGGGACGGGCTCAGCCCGGCCGGTCCGGGTCCGGGGCGGACGGCAGCAGCCGGGGCGTGGGCGCCGGGAGCAGCGCCAGCGGGTCGCGGTAGGCGTCCTCGGCCGCCAGGAGGCCCCAGTGCAGGCAGGGCCCCGGGCAGTGGGCGCCCTCCGTCAGCACCGCCACCACCTGGCCCGCCGTGACCGCCTCCCCTTCCGCGACCAGCGGCCGCACCGGCTCGTACGTGGTCCGCAGCCCGCCCGGGAGGGTGAGCGACAGCACGCCCCTCCCCGCGATCCGCCCCGCGTAGTGGACCCGCCCCGGCGCGACGGCCCGTACCTCCGCCCCCGCCGGTGCCGACAGGTCCACCCCGCGGTGCCCCGCCGCGTAGGGGGTCGGGGGCGGGTCCCACCACCGGGCCACGGCGAGCGGCGCCGGCAGCGGCCGGACCGCGGTGAGGGCGGTCGAGGCACCCTCGGCGGGGGCGGCGGCGGGACCCGGCACCAGGGCCCGGGACAGGGCGAACAGCAGGCTGAGCAGCAGTGTCGTCGTCATGCGCCCAGCTTCCCGCGCGGGCGCCCCGGCCCGCCCGCGCCTGTGGACGGGCGAAAGGGTGTGGACAAGGGCGTCACCCGGCATACCGCCGGGTCCCGTACACTTCTTGTGGCGATCCGGGTCACCGGGTCGACTTCGCACGCCCCAGCGCCGACCGGTTCCGGTCGGATGAAAGCGTCTCTCGGTCCCTCCAGGGGCAGGGCGCGGCGGGGCGTCAGGAACCAAAAACCGAGAAACCAAGGAGATGGCCATGGCCGTCGTAACGATGCGGGAGCTGCTGGAGAGCGGCGTCCACTTCGGTCACCAGACCCGTCGCTGGAACCCGAAGATGAAGCGCTTCATCTTCACCGAGCGCAACGGCATCTACATCATCGACCTGCTCCAGTCGCTGTCGTACATCGACCGCGCCTACGAGTTCGTGAAGGAGACCGTCGCGCACGGCGGTTCCATCATGTTCGTCGGTACGAAGAAGCAGGCGCAGGAGGCCATCGCCGAGCAGGCGACCCGCGTCGGCATGCCGTACGTCAACCAGCGCTGGCTGGGTGGCATGCTCACCAACTTCTCCACCGTCTACAAGCGCCTTCAGCGTCTGAAGGAGCTCGAGGCGATCGACTTCGAGGACGTCGCGGCCTCGGGTCTCACCAAGAAGGAGCTCCTGGTCCTCTCCCGCGAGAAGGCCAAGCTGGAGAAGACCCTCGGTGGTATCCGCGAGATGTCGAAGGTTCCCAGCGCCGTCTGGATCGTCGACACCAAGAAGGAGCACATCGCCGTCGGTGAGGCGCGCAAGCTGCACATCCCGGTCGTCGCGATCCTCGACACCAACTGCGACCCCGACGAGGTCGACTACAAGATCCCGGGCAACGACGACGCCATCCGCTCCGTCACCCTGCTCACCCGCGTGATCGCCGACGCCGTCGCCGAGGGCCTCATCGCCCGCTCCGGTGCCGCGACCGGTGACTCGAAGCCGGGCGAGAAGGCCGCCGCCGAGCCGCTCGCCGAGTGGGAGCGCGACCTCCTCGAGGGCGAGAAGAAGGCTGACGCCGAGGCCCCCGCGGCCGAGGCCCCGGCTGCCGAGGCTCCGGCCGCCGAGCAGGCCTGACCCACTGAGAGCGCCCGGCGTTCATCCGCCGGGCACTCGCAGCACGGACGATGACGGCGGGGGAGCCGCGCCACGAGCGCGCTCCTCCGCCGTTCACCCGTAGATCTACGACTTCGAGAGAGAATCACAGACTCATGGCGAACTACACCGCCGCTGACGTCAAGAAGCTCCGCGAGCTCACCGGCGCCGGCATGCTGGACTGCAAGAACGCGCTCGTCGAGGCCGACGGCGACGTCACCAAGGCCAACGAGATCCTGCGCGTCAAGGGCCTGAAGGGCGTCGCCAAGCGCGAGGGCCGTTCTGCCGAGAACGGTGCCGTCACCTCCCTGATCTCCGGCGACGCCACCTCCGGTGTGCTCGTCGAGCTCAAGTGCGAGACCGACTTCGTGGCCAAGAGCCCGAAGTTCCTGGCCGTCGCCGACCAGCTCGCCGCCCACGTGGCCGCCACCAAGCCCGCCGACATCGAGGCGCTGCTCGCGTCCGAGATCGAGGCCGGCAAGACCGTCCAGGCGTTCGTGGACGAGGCCAACGCCAACCTCGGCGAGAAGATCGTCCTGGACCGCTTCGCGGCGTACGAGGGTGCCTTCGTGGCCTCCTACATGCACCGCACCATGCCCGACCTGCCCCCGCAGATCGGTGTCCTGGTCGAGCTGGACAAGGCCGACGCCGACCTGGCCAAGGGCATCGCCCAGCACATCGCCGCCTTCGCGCCGAAGTACCTCACCGCCGAGGACGTCCCGGCCGAGATCGTCGAGTCCGAGCGCCGCGTCGCCGAGGAGACCACCCGCGCCGAGGGCAAGCCCGAGGCCGCGATCGCCAAGATCGTCGAGGGTCGCGTGAACGGCTTCTTCAAGGACGCCACGCTGCTCGGCCAGCCGTACGCGCTGGACAACAAGAAGTCCGTCCAGAAGGTTCTGGACGAGGCCGGTGTCACCCTGAAGCGCTTCGCCCGCATCAAGGTCGGCATCTGAGTCCGTCCGTACGCGACGGACACCGGACCCCGATAGGGTCTGAGGCAGTCGTCCGCGCTTGCGCCGGACGACCGCAGATCTGACGAGGAGGCCATTGCCGCAGAGGGAACCGAGAGGACCCACCGGCAATGGCCTTCTTCGTATGTGCACGAGGAGATCTCCATGAACCAGGGCGTGGACCCCCACACCGCATCCCACGACAAGAGCGACCACGAGAAGAAGGGTCGCCGCTTCATGCTGAAGCTGTCCGGCGAAGCCTTCTCCGGCGGCGGCGGGCTGGGTGTCGACCCTGACGTCGTGCACGCCATCGCCCGCGAGATCGCGGCCGTGGTCCGAGACGGCGCCGAGATCGCGGTCGTCATCGGCGGCGGCAACTTCTTCCGCGGCGCGGAGCTTCAGCAGCGCGGCATGGACCGGGCCCGGTCCGACTACATGGGCATGCTCGGCACCGTCATGAACTGCCTCGCCCTCCAGGACTTCCTGGAGAAGGAGGGCATCGACAGCCGCGTCCAGACCGCCATCACCATGGGCCAGGTCGCGGAGCCGTACATCCCGCTGCGCGCCGTCCGGCACCTGGAGAAGGGCCGCGTCGTCATCTTCGGCGCCGGTATGGGCATGCCGTACTTCTCCACCGACACCACGGCCGCCCAGCGCGCCCTGGAGATCGACGCCGAGGCCCTGCTCATGGGCAAGAACGGCGTCGACGGGGTCTACGACTCCGACCCGAAGACCAACCCGGACGCGGTGAAGTTCGACGCGCTGGAGTACAACGAGGTGCTGTCCCGGGACCTCAAGGTCGCCGACGCCACGGCCATCACGCTGTGCCGCGACAACCAGCTGCCGATCCTCGTCTTCGAGCTGCTCGCCGAAGGCAATATCGCCCGTGCCGTCAAGGGTGAGAAGATCGGCACGCTCGTGAGCGACCAGGGCACCCGGGCCTGAGCCCGTCGCACCGGGCCCTCCACGGGCCCGGTCCGGGCGGCCCGTACCGCCCCGCCCGCCCGAACCATCCATTCAAGACATGCAGGAGCACGTGGTGATCGAAGAAATCCTCCTCGAAGCCGAGGAGAAGATGGAGAAGGCCGTCGTCGTCGCCAAGGAGGACTTCGCCGCGATTCGCACGGGCCGTGCGCACCCGGCGATGTTCAACAAGATCGTGGCGGACTACTACGGCGCCATCACGCCCATCAACCAGCTCGCCTCCTTCTCGGTGCCCGAGCCGCGCATGGCCGTCGTCACCCCCTTCGACAAGAGCGCCCTGCGCAACATCGAGCAGGCGATCCGCGACTCCGACCTGGGCGTCAACCCCAGCAACGACGGCAACATCATCCGGGTGACCTTCCCCGAGCTGACGCAGGACCGCCGCAAGGAGTACATCAAGGTCGCCAAGAACAAGGCCGAGGACTCCCGCGTCTCCATCCGCGCCGTGCGCCGCAAGGCCAAGGACGCCCTCGACAAGCTGGTCAAGGACAAGGAGGCCGGCGAGGACGAGGTGCGCCGCGCCGAGAAGGAGCTCGACGACACCACCGCGAAGTACGTCGCGCAGGTGGACGAGCTGCTCAAGCACAAGGAAGCCGAGCTCCTCGAGGTCTGATGAACGACTCTCCCTGGGCCGCTGAGCCGGTACCGGCGGGTCCCGCATACGATGCGCTGGTGGGCCCGCAGACTGCGCCCATGCCCATCGTGCCCGATGCCGCCGGCCGTGCGTTCGACGACCGGGAAGCACGCGATCGGGGGGCCGCCTTCGCCGGCGGCCCCCCGCTCCGTACCGAGATGCCGTTGCAGGAGCCCATGCCCAGCCCCCCGCCACCGCCTTCCCAGGCACCGCAGGACGCCTCGCCCCCGCCGCAGAAGAAGCGCGCCGGGCGGGATCTGCGTGCCGCCATAGGGGTCGGCGTCGGCCTCGGCGCGGTGATCTTCGCTTCGCTGTTCATCGTCAAGGCCGTCTTCGTCGGCGTGATCGTCGTCGCGGTCGTCGTCGGCCTGTGGGAGCTCACCTCCCGCCTTCAGGAGAAGAAGGGCATCAAGGCGCCGCTGGTCCCGCTCGCGGTCGGCGGCGCGGCGATGGTCATCGCCGGCTACGTCCGCGGGGCCGAGGGCGCCTGGGTCGCCATGGCGCTGACCGCGCTGGCGGTGCTCGTCTGGCGGATGACGGAACCGCCCGAGGACTACCTCAAGGACGTCACCGCGGGCGTCTTCGCGGCGTTCTACGTGCCC
Organism: Streptomyces sp. NPDC093801; assembly: GCF_040701585.1. NCBI lineage: Bacteria > Bacillati > Actinomycetota > Actinomycetes > Kitasatosporales > Streptomycetaceae > Streptomyces > Streptomyces sp. NPDC093801. The sequence continues at coordinate 73,984 of NZ_JBFBDP010000036.1, forward strand.
TTCCTGGCGACCTTCGTCGCGATGCTCCTCACGGCCGAGGACGGCCCGCAGCGGGTGGTGACCTTCCTGCTGCTGACCGTCGTCAGCGACACCGGGGCGTACGCCGTCGGCTGGCGCTTCGGCAAGCACAAGCTCGCGCCGCGGATCAGCCCCGGGAAGACCCGCGAGGGACTCCTCGGAGCGGTGGCCTTCGCGATGGCGGCCGGCGCGCTGTGCATGGAGTTCCTGATCGACGGGGGCTCCTGGTGGCAGGGCCTGCTGCTGGGCCTGGCCGTCGCCGTCAGCGCGACCCTGGGCGACCTCGGCGAGTCGATGATCAAGCGCGACCTGGGCATCAAGGACATGGGCACGCTGCTCCCGGGCCACGGGGGCATCATGGACCGCCTCGACTCCCTGCTGCCGACGGCCCCGGTCGTCTGGCTGCTGCTGGCCGCCTTCGTCGGCACCGGCTGACGGGTCCGGGCCGGGTTATCCTGGAGGGCGCGCCGTGTTCCACGCGGCGCGCCCTTTCCGTCCGGCGGCCCAGACGCCGCGGACCGGCCCTGCATGCGCGGGGTGACCCCCACCCCGTCGTACCGAGGAGTACCGCATGGCCCCCCGTCCCGCTCCGGGTGAGCTCACCTTCGTCGCCCCGCGAGGGGCCAAGAAGCCGCCCCGGCACCTCGCCGACATGACCCCGGCCGAGCGCCGCGAGGCGGTGGCCGCGATCGGCGAGAAGCCGTTCCGGGCCAAGCAGCTCTCCCAGCACTACTTCGCCCGCTACGCCCACGACCCGGCGGAGTGGACCGACATCCCGGCGGCCTCGCGCGACAAGCTCCAGCAGGAGCTGCTGCCCGAGCTGATGAACGTCATCCGGCACATCAGCTGCGACGACGACACCACCCGCAAGACCCTGTGGAAGCTGCACGACGGCACCCTCGTGGAGTCCGTCCTGATGCGCTACCCCGACCGGGTCACCATGTGCATCTCCTCGCAGGCCGGCTGCGGGATGAACTGCCCGTTCTGCGCCACCGGCCAGGCCGGCCTCGACCGCAACCTGTCCACCGCCGAGATCGTGCACCAGATCGTCGACGGCATGCGCGCCCTGCGCGACGGCGAGGTCCCCGGCGGCCCGGCCCGCCTGTCCAACATCGTCTTCATGGGCATGGGCGAGCCGCTCGCCAACTACAACCGCGTCGTCGGCGCCATCCGCCGCCTCACCGACCCGGAGCCCGACGGCCTGGGCCTGTCGCAGCGCGGCATCACCGTCTCCACCGTCGGCCTGGTCCCGGCCATGCTGCGGTTCGCCGACGAGGGCTTCAAGTGCCGCCTCGCCGTCTCCCTGCACGCCCCGGACGACGAGCTGCGCGACACCCTCGTCCCCGTGAACACCCGCTGGAAGGTCCGCGAGGTCCTCGACGCGGCCTGGGAGTACGCCGAGAAGTCCGGCCGCCGGGTCTCCATCGAGTACGCCCTGATCCGCGACATCAACGACCAGGCCTGGCGCGGCGACCTCCTCGGCCGCCTGCTCAAGGGCAAGCGCGTGCACGTCAACCTGATCCCGCTGAACCCGACGCCCGGCTCGAAGTGGACCGCCTCGCGCCCCGAGGACGAGAAGGCCTTCGTCGAGGCCATCGCCCGCCACGGCGTGCCCGTGACCGTGCGGGACACCCGTGGCCAGGAGATCGACGGAGCGTGCGGACAGCTCGCGGCGAGCGAGCGGTAGTCTGGCCCGCGTACATCTGCATATTCCGACAGGGGAGCGCCACAGCGCTGAGAGTGCGGCACCACGTTTTTGAGATCGAGCACCGTGGCCGCAGACCCTCTGAACCTCGCCCAGGTCATTCTGGGTAGGAAGTTCGGTCACCACCTCAAGCTGTTGCGCCCTGCCCGGGCGCCCCGCTCCATCCGAGCGCCCGGGCGGGGCCGCGTCTTCTCCTGGTCATACCCAGGAGGAATGAACCGTGAGCACCACCAAGAAGATCGCGGGTGCGGCGCTGGCCGCGGCCCTCGGTGTCGGCACGCTCGCCGCGTGCGGCGGCGGCGCCAAGAACGAGGACGGGGCCGCCGCGAGCGGAGCCCCGAAGTCCAAGACGATCACGCTCGTCTCCCACGACTCCTTCAACGTGACCGAATCGGTCCTCAAGGAGTTCGAGCAGCAGAGCGGCTACACCGTCAAGGTGCTGAAGTCCGGGGACGCCGGCGCCGCCCTCAACCAGGAGATCCTCACCAAGGGCTCCCCGCGCGGCGACGTCTTCTTCGGAGTCGACAACACGCTCCTCTCCCGCGCCCTCGACAACGGGATCTTCACCCCGTACGAGGCCAAGGGCCTGGCCGGGGTCAAGCCCGAGTTCGTCCTCGACCCGCAGCACCGGGTCACCCCGGTCGACTCCGGCGACATCTGCGTCAACTACGACAAGGCCTACTTCGCCGACAAGAAGATCGCCCCGCCGCAGACGCTGGACGACCTGGTCAAGCCGGAGTACAAGAACCTGCTGGTCACCGAGAACGCCGCGACCTCCTCGCCCGGCCTCGGCTTCCTGCTCGCCTCCGTCGGCAAGTACGGGGAGGACGGCTGGAAGGACTACTGGAGCAAGCTCAAGGCCAACGGCGTCGAGGTCGTCGACGGCTGGGAGCAGGCCTACAACGAGCGCTTCTCCGGCTCCGCCGGCGGCAAGAAGGCCAAGGGCGACCGCCCGCTGGTCGTCTCGTACGCCTCCAGCCCGCCGGTCGAGGTCATCTACGGCGACCCCCAGCCGGCCGAGGCCCCCACGGGCGTGGCCACCGGCACCTGCTTCCGCCAGGTCGAGTTCGCGGGCCTGCTGAAGGGCGCGAAGAACGAGGAGGGCGGCAAGGCCCTCATCGACTTCCTGATCGGCAAGAAGTTCCAGGAGGACATGCCGCTCCAGATGTTCGTGAACCCGGTGGTCAAGGACGCCAAGCTGCCGGAGGCGTTCACCAAGCACGGCGTGGTGGTCGAGAAGCCGGAGAACGTCGCCCCCGAGACCATCGCGAAGAACCGCGACCAGTGGGTCAAGGCATGGTCCTCGATCGTCGTGAAGTAGTCCGCGACGGCTCCCCGAGGGAGGGCGGGCGGGCCACCGCCGTCAGGCTGGCCCTGATGGCCGTGCCGCTCGCCTTCTTCGGGCTGTTCTTCGCCTACCCCGTGGCCGCGATCGTCGGCCGCGGGTTCAGGACGGACGGGGGCTGGCAGTTCGGCCGGATCGGCGAGGTGCTCTCCCAGCCCGACATCGCCGGCGTGCTCTGGTTCACCACCTGGCAGGCGCTCGCCTCGACCGTGCTCACCCTGCTCGTCGCGCTCCCGGGCGCGTACGTGTTCGCGCGCTTCTCCTTCCCCGGCAAACAGCTGCTGCGCGCCCTGGTCACGGTCCCGTTCGTGCTGCCGACCGTGGTCGTCGGCACGGCCTTCCTGGCACTGGTCGGACGGGGCGGTCTGCTCGACGAGGTGTGGGGCGTCCGGCTGGACACCACCGTCTGGGCGATCCTGCTCGCCCACGTCTTCTTCAACTACGCCGTCGTCGTCCGGACGGTCGGCGGGCTGTGGGCCCAGCTGGACCCCCGTCAGGAGGAGGCCGCCCGGGTGCTGGGGGCCGGGCGGTTCACGGCCTGGCGGCGGGTGACCCTGCCCGCGCTCGCCCCGTCGGTGGCCGCCGCCGCGCTGATGGTGTTCCTGTTCACCTTCAGCTCCTTCGGCGTCGTGCAGATCCTGGGCGGGCCCTCGTACGCCACGCTGGAGGTCGAGGTCTACCGGCAGACGGCGCAGCTGCTGGACCTGTCGACGGCCGCGGTGCTGACGCTGGTCCAGTTCGCCGCCGTCGGGGTCATCCTCGGCGTGCACGCCTGGACCGTGCGCCGGCGGGAGGCGGCGCTGCGTCTCGTCGACCCCTCGCGCACCGCGCACCCGCCGAGCGGCTGGGCGCAGCGCGGGCTGCTGGGCGGGGTGCTGCTGACGGTGGCGCTGCTGATCGTGGCCCCGCTCGCTGTGCTGGTGGAGCGGTCCCTGGACGCGCCCGGCGGGTACGGGTTCGGGTTCTACCGGGCGCTCCAGGAGAGCGGCTCCGGGGGCGGAACGTTTCTGGTGCCGCCGCTGGAGGCCATCGGCAACTCCCTCGAGTACGCGCTCGCCGCCACCGCCATCGCCCTGGCCGTCGGCGGTCTCGCGGCCGCGGCGCTGGCCCGGCGCGCGGGCCGCTTCGTCCGGGGCTTCGACGCGCTGCTGATGCTGCCCCTCGGGGTGTCCGCCGTGACGGTGGGCTTCGGGTTCCTGATCACCCTGGACGAGCCGCCGCTGGACCTGCGCACCTCATGGATCCTGGTGCCGCTGGCCCAGGCCCTGGTCGGGGTGCCGTTCGTCGTGCGGACCATGCTGCCGGTGCTGCGCGCGGTCGACGGGCGGCTGCGGGAGGCGGCGGCCGTGCTCGGGGCGTCGCCGCTGCGGGTGTGGCGCGAGGTGGACCTGCCGCTGGTGCGGCGGGCGGTGCTGATCGCGGCGGGCTTCGCCTTCGCGGTCTCGCTGGGGGAGTTCGGCGCGACGGTGTTCATCGCCCGGCCGGACCGTCCGACGCTGCCGGTGGCCGTGGCCCGGCTGCTGGGGCGGGCCGGCGAGATGAACTACGGGCAGGCCATGGCCCTGAGCACGATTCTGATGCTGGTGTGCGCGGTGTCCCTGCTGGTGCTGGAGCGGCTGCGACCCGACAAGACCTCGGGAGAGTTCTGATGACCCTGCTCCGGCTCGACGGGGTGACGGTGCGCTTCGGCGACCGCGCGGTCGTGGACGCGGTGGACCTGGAGGTCGCCGAGCACGAGACGGTCTGCGTGCTGGGGCCGAGCGGCAGCGGCAAGTCCACCCTGCTGCGGGTGGTGGCCGGGCTCCAGCCGCCCTCCGCCGGACGGGTGCTGCTCGGCGGCGCCGACCAGGCCGGGGTGCCGGTGCACCGGCGGGGCGTCGGCCTGATGTTCCAGGACCACCAGCTCTTCCCGCACCGGGACGTCGGCGCGAACGTCGCCTTCGGCCTGCGCGTCCGGGGCTCCGCGAAGGCGGAGCAGGGGGAGCGGGTCGCCCGGCTGCTGGACCTGGTCGGGCTCCCGGGGGCCCAGGGCCGGGCCGTGGCCTCGCTGTCGGGCGGTGAGCAGCAGCGCGTGGCCCTGGCCCGGGCGCTGGCCCCCTCGCCGAGGCTGCTGATGCTCGACGAGCCGCTGGGCCAGCTCGACCGGGGGCTGCGCGAGCGGCTGGTGGTGGAGCTCCAGGGCCTGTTCTCCCGGCTGGGCACGACCGTGCTGGCCGTCACCCACGACCAGGGCGAGGCTTTCGCCCTGGCCGACCGGGTGGTGGTGATGCGCGACGGCCGGATCGCCCAGGCGGGCACCCCCCTGGAGGTGTGGCAGCGGCCGGCCTCGGAGTTCGTGGCACGCTTCCTCGGCTTCGAGAACGTGGTCCCGGCCACCGTCGCCGGGGGCGCGGCCGCGACCCCGTGGGGGAAGGTCCCCGTACCGGCCGGCTCTCCCGAGGGCGAGCGGCGGCTGCTGGTCCGCCCGGCCGGAGTGGTGCTGGGGGCGGCCGGGCTGGACTGCGTGGTGGAGTCCCGTACCTTCCGGGGGACGCACGTGGCCCTGCTGCTCCGGCCCGCGTCGGGCCCCGTACTGGAGGCGGAGTGCGCCCTGGCCGCCGCGCCGGCCGCGGGAGACCGGGTCGCGGTGGCCTTCACCCCCTCCGAGGTGGTCGTCCTTCCCCCGGCCTAGGTGTTCTGTCCAGGGAGGTTGTGGACGGGTGATGCAGGTCTCGGTTGAGGGATCTTGAAATGGGTGAGGGCCTTCTGGCCTGGTGTGGATT